>JBAVNP010000045.1:0-8387 GCA_049691175.1 Sedimentisphaerales bacterium | reverse complement strand
GTAAAAGTGGTTTAGATATAATACGATGCGAACAACTAATAAACAAAAGGAGATTTATATGGATGAATGGTTTGTTCGCATTAAAAAGGAGTGGCCTGTCGTGAAATCCGCTCCCTACTCATTTTTTATGTGTTTTGTATCTGGTATCTTTATTGGCGGTATTATAATTTTCTTTGCTTATAGTAGTTTCGTATTGCCCGCCAAAGATGCCCAAATAAGTTTGCTTCAAGCGGAAATAGCAAAGTTATCAAAAGAAAAATCGGTTAATAATATAAACGCACCAGTTACAAAACAAGAGATGCGTTCTTTTCTTGAATCTGTCAATCCTGAAATTTTAAAAATGGTGGATGCGAAGCAAAGAGAAATTTATGTATTATTTAGCGACCCTACCCGAAAGGGATTTTTTGATTTGGCTAACCGTCCAGATTTCAACAAGTTTTTGTCGCACAGAAAAACCGATGACACTTTTTTAGGTGAACAACAAATAGTTAGGCACAAACGGGATGTAAATGATAGTAATTATTATATAAATGAGTTAGGCCAATACGGTATAAGAGAAGGATATTGTCTTTATCCAAAAGATGCACTCATAAAATAATAATTTGTTCTTTTGAATAAATAGGTGAATAAATAGGGAACGTTTACCTATTTCTGATTTACTTTTTTGGTTCTTTTCAAAAACCTGAATCCCGCACCGGAATAGAAAACCCCCACTAAAAGTGGGGGCTAAATAAACTTTTTACTTCCTTATTCTGTAATCTGCTTTCAGCTTAGGTAATCGCGGTTGATGCGCCAGCCTACATAGACTCCAATTATGCTGCCGATGCAGCTAACCACAAAGCCGGTCATAAGTCCAAATCTGGCTCCTATCCACCATCCAACCCAGCCAAAGACTGTCATACCGGCGAATATACAGAACTTGTTCATAATTCCGGATTCTATTATAGTCTTTTCTTTTCGAACCAGAAGAACAAAGCGATTGCCGCCGCGCAGAACAAAGGAACAATTATCCACGGCGAGATACCAATCGCTTCCGGCAGACCAATCTTGCCAAAATCTTTCCACGCAAGAATTGTCGATTTAAAAAACGGATACAACTCCGCATATACCGCCGCTCCCGCTATCATTCCTATAACCGCAAAAACAGCATGCCACCGCCCTTCGCCCAGCGCGCCGACCGAAGTCCCGGGGCAGAACCCCATCACCGCCCATCCGGCTCCGAACAAACTGGCGCCAAGCAGCACACCGCCGAGATTCATTGGCTTATGGCTCAACTGAATGACCCCTGCCTTCGACAGCAGCAGGAGCCCAATCATTCCTACTATTATCGCTGAGAGCATAAATTTTAATATCGTCATATCCTTCAGCAGCATAGCGCCGACTTGCTTATCGAATCGCAGAACTCGTCCCTTTTGCAGTAGAAATCCGAATATTACTCCCGTAATCAGTCCTAACCATTGTTCCTTATACATTATGCCCTCCTTCCATAAAACAAATGAGCTGTCAGAACGCCGAGGCCAAAAAACAACGCCAAAGCCGCAAAACTGCTGACCGACAACTGCATCATTCCGCTAAGACCATGCCCGCTCGGACATCCATCAGCCATACGAGCGCCTATCATCGCGACTATGCCGCCGGCAATCGCCCAAATTGCCCGTTTTGCAATTGATGAGCCGAATCGTTTCTCCCACGTCGGCGGAACAGGCTCAAGTTTAAAACTTCCGTCAGCAGCGGACGAAATCAGAGCGCCAAAAAAAATGCCTGCAACCAGCATAAACTGCCAGTCAACACGAACCTTTTCTTTGGTGTAATATTCGTTTGCGGCGACGTGGTCGGCTGCTGCATTTTGCTCCAATAAACCTGCCGCCCGGACAAACGTGGTTGATGCTCCCAGGTAGTTGGTTTTCCCTAACCATCGTGTCGTTGCAAAAACTGATGCGACAGCCAATACCCCCGTCAGAGCACCGGCCAGATAAGGACTCCACCCTCCGTCTTCTGTTTTCCATTTCATCGGCATCTCCTTTCCAAAATAAACTTTGCTTTTGACACTAAATCCTTTGAAGTGATTGCCGCATTATACCTTATATTTTTCCCCTGCCAAATCTTTTTGTCCGTGGTTAAAAATTTGCGCAACAAAAAACCCCGGCCTTTATCAGCCGGGGTTTTATTCAATCCTTACTACTGTCTACTGAGTTCTGTATTCTGTGTTAACTGTATTGTTTCTTCGTCCGGTAGCCGTTCGGTCTATCGCTGCTGCCGTTGTTATCGCCGTTTGCGGAATTGTTATTGTTATTTTCGCGGACGGGTCTTTCGAATTTGCCGAATATCATTCTGCCCGCAGATGTCTGCAGTGCGCTTGTAACGGTAATCTGGATTTTCTCACCGATTTTGTTTTTACCTTCTTCGACAACTACCATTGTGCCGTCGTCAAGGTAGCCGATGCCTTGTGTTGCCTCTTCGCCCGCCTTGATTATTCGAACTATCATCGTTTCGCCCGGCAGAACTACCGTTTTCAGCGAATTGGCCAAATCGTTTATATTTATTACATCCACCTGTCGAACCTGGGCGACCTTGCTCAGGTTATAGTCGTTGGTCACCAGTTTGCCGTCGCAGCTTTTGGTGAACGCTATCAGTTTCTGGTCAACCTGGGCGTGTTCATCGATGCCCGGCGGAGGGGTATCATCTATTTTTACTTCTATTAGCTTGTTGTCCTGCAGTTTATGAAGGACATCGAGTCCGCGTCTGCCGCGCACGCGTTTTAGTTTATCGGCGGAGTCGGCGATAAGCTGCAGTTCATTTAGGATGAATCTTGGCACGACGAGTGGTGCATCGAAAAGTTTGCTTTGGCAGATATCGGCTATTCGGCCGTCGATTATCACGGACGTATCGAGTATAAGCGGCCGTATTCCTTTGCTCTGCCGGGCGAATTCTACATAGGGGATAATGAATCGAACATCGTCTTTGGTTCGCATAACGAAGCTGATTACGAAGTAGCAGATGCAGATACCCATTACCCATTTTGTAAGTTTGAGGTTATTCCCGACGAGGCCTATTTTAAACACATCGTTGACCATATCCAGCACTAAGGACAGGGCCCAGCTGAAGAAGATACCGACGATTAGCCCGAAGAACACCCCGGCCAGTGAGCTTAATGAATTTTTCGGCAGCAGCCAGTCGATGAACAGAACTATAACGGCTAAGGTCAGTCCGCCGATGAATATCACCCATATTTCGTTTCGTGTCATTGTTTCCGCCTGCGTCGGGTCGGCGACCTGAGACGTTATGCTGACGAAAAGTGCGGCGAAAATGACGACAATGAAAATACCCCGGATAAAATGCAATAACATAAGTATTACTCCAAAAAATTATTTATAATGTAAATTTAGCTATCTATTATAGTTATAATATCGGTCAGTTCGAGCTATAAATCAACGCATTTCAGTCAAATCGAGCCCGTCGAAGTCAATTTTATATGACATAATACGGCAAGCGACCATAAAAGGTCTTCCAATTGCACAATTTTTGGCTCATATTTTTCATTTATAGGAACAAGATGAATTTTGTCGTGTTCGGTCCTGATAAGCTTGCAAGTCACACCTATCGCGCCGGCCACACTAATAACGGCCGGCTGACCCTGCGCCGCAGACACCGAAGGACTTACTATCACTATGTCACTGTCGTTAATCCGCGGAGCCATACTGTCGCCATCTATCTGCAAGGCAAAACAGCCGGGATACGAACGAGCAATTCCGGGACAATCTATAAACTGACAAACCTCATCAGAACCAGCTAACGCAGTCTGAATCAGACTGACCTTAGAATCACCCATAGCAGCAAATACGGGCTTTGCGGGCAGGTCAGCGGAAATCCAGCCGCTCTGCGTCCTCACAATAGAACTGTTTATGTGCCTTGCTACAAGCTGCTCAAGTTTAGTCTCCATAACTTTCGAATCAGACAGATTCGCCTGACTCCACATCCCTATCGGGCCAGCGGCAGTCCGACCAAGAACGGGTATCCAGCCGGGCTTTGCTTTTGCCTGATTATTCTCAAGAGCGTCCTTCTGCTCCATAAGTTCCAAAAAGGCTGTTACGGCGCGGAGAGAAACGGGGTTCCCATTTGAAAGTTTTTTCAATTTTTCCAAAATATCAGTAAATCCGTTATTAAAAGACTTATTTTCAGTCGATTTGCCGCCATTTCGACCTGTTAAAAGCCAAAAAATACTAACATTGCAAATCTGACACATCTTAAGCAAAACCGGTATCGGCGGAACCCTGTTTTTTTCATAATAATTGTAAGTGGAAGGAGTTATGCCGAGAGATTCCGCGAATTTGCTTTTTCCTCTTTGGCCTGCAAAGGCCTTGCGAAGGTCAATTATTCTGTCAAATAACGCTTTTTCTGAAAAATTTTCCATTTATGGTGAGCCTGTCGAACTATAATTTTTACGCAAATGCGAATAATAGCATAATTGTATTTTGTGTCAATGGAACAGCCGTTTTTGAGGTTGAGGTTGGGAGGAAAAGGGGTATAATTTTATAAAGCAACGGGGAGTTGCAACAGTGGGATTATAGCAAAAAATAGAGATTCTAAAGATTGTTAGTAGAGGTAAAAATCGCCCATCTTGTAACCTGACGGATAGGAGGAATAATTACAATGTCAATATCTGATATCTTCCGAATTAAAGAGCTTAAAGCGACACTTGCGCAGACACAAAATGAACGGGATTCATTGAAAAAAGAGTGTGACGCTTTAAAAAAACTTGCACCTGATACGGAACTTTATTGCCAATTAAGAAAGACCATCTCCCTTCTAGAAAAACATAAAATTGAAGTAGCAAAACAAGCTAAAGATTTAGATCTAATCTTTGCCAATAAAAAACTGGAAATGAAATCTCTTTATGAGCAACATAAGCAAGAATTAATATTACAAGAAAAAGATTTAGATGAGTTATATGCGAATAAAAAACGAAAGATAGAAACCCTTTATGAAAAAAAGGAACAAGAATTAAATCAAGAAATTTACAACTTAAATAAACAAATTTCTGACAAAAAAGAAGAACTTGTTCAGCTTGATGACGAAATATTGCTGCAATCCTTCGGTTTTTATAAACCAAGATACGAGTTTGAAAATTCTGAAATCTACAGGATTAAATTGGAGCAAATTCGTGATCGACAAAAAGAAATGGTTAAATCGCAAAAAGCGGCTTATTGCACAACCAATTGGTCAGTCAATAATAGCGAAAAAGAAGGCAAACATATGATTAAGGACTATGTAAAGCTACTTTTGCGGTCGTTTAATAATGAGTGTGACGCCAGCATCATAAACGTAAAATTTCATAATGTTAATTCTATAGAGAAAAAAATTACGAAAGCGTTTTAGATACTCAATAATCTCGGAGAGCGAATGAACATTATCCTTTCCGCAGATTATCTCAATCTTAAATTGTCGGAACTGTATTTATGTTATGAGTACCAGGTTAAAAAACAAGAAGAAAAAGAAGAGCAAAGACGAATCAGAGAACAGATGAGAGAGGAGGCAAAGCTACAGAAGGAAATTGAAGAAATGAAGGCCAAGATAGAAAAGGAAGAAAAGCACTTTAATAATGCAAAGACAGTAACAAGCGAGTTGCTTCAAAAAGCAAAAACAGATGCCGAGCGAGAATTACTCAAAAATGAATTGACGAATATTCAGGAAAAGTTGTCAGATATTGAAAAAGACAAGCAGGATGTTCTATACCGAGAGCAAAATACTCGTGCAGGTTATGTTTATATTATTTCTAATATAGGATCGTTTGGAGAAGATATTTATAAAATTGGGGTAACGCGTCGATTGGATCCTCAGGAACGAGTAGATGAATTAGGAGACGCTTCTGTGCCATTTTATTTTGATGTGCACGCCATGGTATTCAGCGACGATGCGCCTTCTCTGGAGAATGCATTACATAAGGCATTTGATAGTAGAAGATTGAATAGGATAAATTTGCGAAGGGAGTTTTTCCGTGTGACATTAGACGAAATCGAAAATGTGGTTAAAAGAAACTTTAATAAGCCTGTAGAATTTACTAAACTGGCTGAAGCGGCACAATATCGTCAATCTTTAATGTTAAAGGCGAATTTACAATCAAATTCATAAAACTGTTAAATAGTTCTGGATTCCCGCTTATGCGGGAATGACAACCCCGTCATAGTGATGGCGGGGCTAAACACGAATTTTTATTAAATTTGTTCCGATAAAAACGGGGGTGGGCAGGGGAAAACCACCGCACCAATTCATTATACCGCAGCGATAATAGAAATACTTAAATAGTAAATAGGTGCGGGACAAGCGCGGTTAAGAACATTATCAAATAAGACGATACTTTACACGGACTAGCACGGACTAAAACACAGACAGACACAGACTTAAATTGAGAAATAAAATGTTTCTGTTAGAGAAAATAAAAAAGTGGGGACATAAAAGCAATTCAGACACACCTGAACTGTGCGATAAAATCACGTGGTATCCAAACATCAGAGACGCACAACCAAATCCCGACAGCTCCCAGCCAGTGCAAATTCCGCCATTAATGGTCCGCAGAGCAGCGTGGAGAAAATAAATCCGCCGAAGGCAGACAAATTCTAATTTCTAATATCTAAATCCTAAACGAATTCAAATTACATAAATTCAAATGTTCAAAACACTTGAACATCCAACGCTGATTATTTGACGGGTTTTCGCTTTTCCTGCTCGGCGAGCATTTCTTTTAATATCGGAACGTGAATATAAGTTAAAGTTATTGTGTCATTTTTGCCGGCGCCGATATTACAATTTACCTGAATCCCAATATTGACGTCATCTATTACGGTTTCAAAAACGCTTTTGCCGAACAACCGGTTGTATTTATTCCAGCCGACGGGCTGATAACTTTTCTCCAACTGCGATTTTATCGCCCGGCAACTGGCCATATCGGAATCCCTGAATTCAACATCCACTTCGTAAATCCGCTCATTAAATGAGCATACCAAAAGACGTTTTATATTGGGGTCGCTATTTTTTACAGACCAGACTTTGCCGGGGCAGTCTTTGTCCGCTAAGACATACTTACCTTTTGAAACTTTCAGGCGAGAGCGCAAAGCATCGAGAGTTTCGCCCAAATATACGCCGAAAAGCGGCTGGTTGATTTCGACGACTTCCTGCGATGTTTGCTCCTGCGCGGGAGGTGTTGTGTCAATTCCGGCATCGGAACATAATTTTCTTAAACGGGCAAGCTCGGCCTGCTGCGATTCTATAATTTTGAGCAGATTGGTTATCTGCAAATTCAACTGACTGACGGCATTTCGCAGCTCCTGGAGTGTATTGGGGTCATACGTTTGTGCAGATACAAAAGAGAAAAACAAAACAGCAAAAATAAAAATTGTCTTTTTCATAACCTTTCACTTGAAAGAGTTTTAACCATACGGGATTTTATGTTTACCTTTTAAAACAATCAAGTTAAAACATCGGCAATTATTGTCATTTACAAGGGTGAGAAAATGGGTATTATAAGAAGCAGAAAGGTGAAAGCAGAAATGAATAGAAGAATGCCAAAGGCAGGGACAATTGAGATAGCGCCATCCATATTGAGCGCGGATTTCGCCAAATTAGCGGATGAAATCGGTCAGGTAGAAAAAACCGGCGTTAAAATCATCCACCTCGATGTTATGGACGGCCATTTCGTGCCGAATATAACCATCGGGCCTGTCGTTATCGCAAAAATCCGCAAATACTCAAACCTCGTGTTCGACAGCCATCTGATGATAAGCGAGCCGGAAAGATACGCTGACGAATTCATAAAGGCAGGCGTTGACCATATTACCTTTCATATCGAAGTTGTGCCAAATCCGACAGACTTCATAAAAAAACTGCACGATGCCGGCATCACGGCGGGATTATGCCTTAATCCGGAAACGCCTGTGGGAAAAATCGAAAAATACGCGCATTTAGCCGATATGATTTTAGTAATGACGGTCCATCCGGGGTTCGGAGGACAGAGTTTTATGCAGGAGGCGGCCGATAAAATTAAACCAATCCGGCAAATCGTCGGGCCAAATATCCGAATCGAAGTTGATGGAGGCATCGACTCAAAAACAACGCCAATCGTAACCGGATTAGGGGCAGATACGCTCGTCGCAGGCTACGCCATATTCTCAAAGCCAAATCGGGCAGAAGCGATAGAGGCTATCCGCAAAGCCTGTAGGTAATTACCATAAATAAGAAAAAATAGTAATGGCATAAGATGAGTACAAGGAGGACACGTTTATGAAACGGATTTCTTTCGCAATTCTCATTATCACATTTGCTTCGCTAATCACCAATGCCAAATACTCAGGCGGCAGCGGCACTGCCAACGACCCTTACCTGATAGCCACCGC
>JBAVNP010000044.1:0-2260 GCA_049691175.1 Sedimentisphaerales bacterium | reverse complement strand
TTTTTAAGCAGACGCAAAGTGGCTATATAGTGGATTCTCTCCAATACACCCGTTGCGTTTTTCGAGCCGGCAAAACCATACGCTGCCGGTTCCGCGTTAACCGCAGAAAAAACTATTGGAATATCCGAATTGACGTAGTATTTCGCGACATACTGTTGCGCGTTATCGTCACTGCCGAAAATAAGGTCCGGTTTCCAGGTATCAATAGCCTGACGTATTTCGCCGGAGATTTGCTGAATCCATGCTTTATCGCTGTTGCGCTTTGTATCCATCTGCATTACTTTATACTGAATATTCATATCGTTCATCGCCGCCTTAAATCCGCTCAACTGGCTGTCCGTCCATTCCCACGGAGAATGGTAGCTCATAACGTGGAGGATTTTATACTGCTTGTTCTGCGACGGTTTGGCAGCCTGTTCAGACCAGACTTTTACCTGTTTCTGATTATTGTCACCCGCTGATGCACTAAAGGGGTCTAATTTCACAAAGAAATATACAGCGGCGATAACAACAACCACTGCCGCGGCAATAATATACAACCGTTTGCCAAACATATTTTCTTTTTGATTTGACATAACTATTCCCCCAATCTGATTTATGCAATTTAAGTGCTACTTTTAACTTCACCTGTTTTGGTTACAGAGCTGTGTACAATCGGCGCGGTGAACCAGAAGGTAGAGCCTTTGTCAGCCTCGGATTCGACGCCGACTTTACCGCCGTGCCGTTCCGCTATTTTCTTGCAGACCGCAAGGCCGATACCCGTACCTTCATATTCGCTTCTCGAATGCAGCCGCTTGAACATCGCGAATATCGCTCCCTGATACTCAGGGGCAATTCCTATGCCGTTATCCGTTACATCTACTCTTACCATACCGTCAGCGGCAGGTTTGCTGGTTATAGTTATACGAGGAATATTGTCCTTCTTCTGATACTTGATGCCGTTTGCGATAAAGTTCTGCATAAGCTGACGTACCTGCACAGGGTCAACTTCAATACAAGGCAGCGGCTGTGGTATTTCTACTATCGCCTGTTTTTCCTCAAGCACCACGGCAAGTTCGAACTGCTGAAGCTGCTTAACTATCTCATTAAGGTCAACGGTCTGGGCAGGCTGTGCTTTTGAGCTTACTCTCGAATACACCAGGAGGCCTTCAATCATTTTTGTCATACGAGTTGCGCCGTCTATCATAAAGTTCAGATTCTCAATGTCGTCGCCGGCGATTTTATCCTTTAAGGACTGCTGCAGTATAGAGCCGAAAGCGGTAATCTTCCGCAGAGGCTCGCGCAAATCATGCGAAGCTATATAAACAAAGTTCTTCATTTCCTGGTTGGCTTCCTCAAGCTCATGATTAAGCCTTTTCATTTCTTCATCCGCTTGCTTGCGTTCGGTAATATCCTCATAGGAGCCGAGGACGCCGACTACTTTGCCGTTCGCATCGTGCATTGGAATCTTGCTTGCGTCAAGCCAGGCTTGTTTTCCGTCGGCCTGCTGCTGTGATTCAATGATATGATATTGCGGCGTATCGGAATCCATAACCTTTTTGTCACACTCGCGGTAGAAGTCCGATTCTTCTTTCTTCCACGCCAGGTCATAATCCGTTTTTCCCACAATATCGCCGGGCTTGGCAAGACCTGCATTTTTTGCAAAATTGACGTTACAGCCGAGATAAACCGAATTCCTGTCCTTCCAGAATATGGACTGAGGCACGTTGTCCATAACAATCTGCAGCATTTGTGTAATTTTGCTGAGTTCTGAAGTACGCTCCTGAACTTTTACTTCCAATACCTCTTGGGCAATGAGTAATTCCGAGTCGCGCTGCTGAATTTGCCTGAGCATTTCATTGAATGCGTCGATAAGCGAACCTACTTCATCATTACTCTGCTTGACTGCTCTGGCAGAATAATCTTTCTTCTCTGAAACGGTTTTTGCCAGCTCGGCCAGATTTAGAATCGGTGTGGAAATAACTCCCTGAAGCCACATTGACACCAGAAGTACTGCCAGTAAGGAAATAAATATAACAGCTATAATTATCTGGGCGCCGCGCTTCAGCGTTGTGTACATAACCTCCAAATCCGACCGCAGACAAATTGTGCCGATTATTTCTTTGTCAAGAATAATGGGGCTGGAAACTTCGAGGGAATCGGCATCGAAAATACATTTGTCTTTCTTAAACTCGAGTGGAAGCACTTTTTTCTTCTCGATGCCATCACGATAATATGCCGCGAAAAGCTCATTTTTATTATCATAAACAGCGCCGTAGAC
>JBAVNP010000043.1:0-2869 GCA_049691175.1 Sedimentisphaerales bacterium | reverse complement strand
GCATACGCTCATACCGGCGACATAAAGGCCTTTGAAGATTTCGCCTGTTTTTTCGACAACGCCGGCCTCGGAAGTTTCGACATCCATAAATCCTTCGCCTATTTTTTTGATATGGAAATCGTCTTTCCTATTTTTAAGAAGCGCAACCAACTCGGCAGGATGACCGGTGCAATCGATTACAAATTTTGCGCTTATACAGAACGGGTCAACGTGGAGTTTTGCAAGTTTTATCCCTGTGCCGTTAACGACAACGCCGCAGACGGCATTCTTTTTAACGATGATGTCTTCAATGTCGGTCAGGTTGAAAATCACCGCGCCGGCAGCGATAGTTTTGCTGCAAAGCGTCGTGGCAAACTCGATAGAATCGAGGATAACCAATCCATCCTTCTTTTTTGACGGGATTCCAATTTCATCGATGATTTCAGAATCTTCGAGAACGATTTCATTAAAGCCCGCGGCTCCGCCCCAGATGCCGCCGCCGATGGCGAGTTTCCTTTCGATAACGGTTGTTTTTACTCCGTTTTTGCAAAGATAATATGCCGCAGTCAGACCCGCCGGGCCCGAGCCTGCGATGACAACATCATTCTCAAGTCTGCCGAGCAGCTTTTCGGTGTATTGCTCAATGATTGCCCTGCTGATTTGGATTTCTTTCATTTTTCGCTTCCTTTCATTTTATTATATACAGTTAATAAAAAAACGCACTGCCGAAAGGAAGCGCGTTTTGAATATTTTTTGTGCCTCCCTTCGCAGGTATTACCGCTGTTCAGGTTCAAAGGGTCGCCGATTTAACGGCCTCTCAGCCCCGATTTATCGAGGCTCCCCTGTCACTGGAAAACCAATATTTACTTTTTGGTGATTTTACATATCAGCCGGCAGAAAACAAGTCAAATTCTGCTCCGATGAGAAAATTTCCTTTTTCTTATCAGCCTTGTAATTGGCGCCGTTCCCTACTATAATATGCCACCTTATTCAGGAAAAAAATTATGGCAAAATTAACAAAACTCGAAGACATTGTATCGCTTTGCAAAAGGCGAGGTTTCATATTCCAATCCAGTGAAATCTACGGCGGACTGGCAAGCTGCTACGATTACGGACCGTTAGGGTCGGAACTTAAAAGAAACGTGCGCAACGAATGGTGGAAACACACCGTCCAGATGCGAGACGATATGGTCGGGCTGGATTGCAGCATCTTTATGCATCCGCTTGTCTGGAAAGCATCAGGCCACGCTGATAAATTCGCCGACCTTGTAACTGTCTGCAAAAAGTGCAATGTTCGAAGTCGTGTTGACCACCTTACCGAACACGCTGAAGAGCATACTGAGCATATTTCAATCGAGGCCGCTCAAAAAGATGCCAAGGATCTTTCCAAAAAGGTCTGTCCTGCCTGCGGGTCGGTCGGGAAATTCACTGAGCCAATGCCTTTCAAGCTGATGTTTGAAACGCAGATGGGGGCAAATGCTGACGACTCGATGACGATATTTTTAAGGCCTGAAACCGCTCAGGGAATTTTTGTAAACTTCCGGAACGTTCTCGATACGACAAGGGTGAAAATTCCTTTCGGCATCGCACAAATCGGCAAAAGTTTTCGAAATGAAGTAACAACCAAGAGGTTTATATTCCGCACAAGGGAATTTGAGCAGGCTGAGATTGAATTTTTCTGCGCACCCGGCACAGATGAGCAGTGGTTCGAACACTGGAAAGAAACACGATTCAACTGGTATATAAATCTTGGCTTGAAAAAGGAAAATTTGCGCCTTCGTCCGCACGAAAAAGATGAGCTTGCCCATTACGCAAAGGCCTGTGTCGATGTCGAATATAAATTTCCGTTCGACGTAGACGACTGGCAGGAACTCGAAGGTATCGCAAACCGCACCGATTTTGACCTTCGTCAGCACCAGCGCGGAATGAGAACTCTTAATGCCTGGTATGAAAAGAAGGGAGACCTCTCGAAGATTGAGCTTAACAGCGAAGCGGAGGATTATCAGAAAGGGCCGCTGAGCTTTTTCGACGAGGAAAACAAACAGCGATTTATCCCCTATGTGATTGAGCCAAGCGCGGGAATCGACAGGAGCTGTCTTGCGTTTCTGGTTGATGCTTATGATGAAGACGAGGTCAACGGCGAAAAGAGAAGCCTGCTTCGTTTCCATCCGGCTCTTGCGCCGGTAAAGGCCGCGATATTTCCGCTTGTTAAAAAAGATGGAATGCCGGAAATCGCAAGAAAGATTTATGACGACTTGAAGAAATATTTTACCTGCTTTTATGATGAGAAAGGCGCTGTCGGCAGACGTTACCGCAGACAAGATGAGGCGGGCACACCGTTCTGCCTAACCGTTGACGGCCAGACAAAAGAAGATGATACCGTAACTGTGCGCCAGCGCGATAGTATGAAACAGGAAAGAATAAATATCTCGCAGGTAAAACAATACCTGCGCGAAAAACTTGATTTGTAAAAGATGGCCAAAGGAAGGAAAATATTTGAGATTACAAAGCAAATCATAATATGGATTTGGCGGGTAATACTATCGCTCCTCCTTATCGCCGGTGTAGTCTTCCAGGCGCCTTTGAAGGTATTAGCACTTGTAGCAATTTTTCTTTTGGCCTGCACAGCTTTACCATTGCGCTGGCGCAAATGGTTCTGGGCCGAAGTTGGAGTTATTGTTCTTGTGTTAGTTTTGTGGGTACTTGCCCCTGAAAAAGACAGCGACTGGAAACCTTTTACCTTTGACAAGGAACTGGCGGCTCTGGAAGCCAAAAACAAAATACCGGATGAGGAAAACGCCGCTGTTATATATAACCAGTTATTAGCGGATTATAACAAAACTGATTTTGAGCCCAATTGTCTTGACGATGAATTTACAGAGTGCGAAAC
>JBAVNP010000042.1:0-10191 GCA_049691175.1 Sedimentisphaerales bacterium | reverse complement strand
AAACGGCTGGGACGTATAGCGGGTCTAATGCTCGTTGTGTTTTTGCTGACTGGTATAATCTCATCGTGCCTGATGCTGCTTGCGGTGAAAGTCTTTGACCCTGCCGGCGGACTAACGTTAAAACTTGCCGAGATGGCGGCAGCAGAAGGGGACGGCTTTGCGAACAAAATTGTCAATACCGTTACTGTAAGCGATTTTGCCGGTTTGCTTAACCGCAGAAATATGCTTGCCCTGATAGTATTTTCAATTTTGACGGGTTTTGCCTCGCAGGCGGCGGGCGATAAGGGGCGAACATTTCGGGAGTTTCTGGTCAGCGGGTCTCAAGTTATGGGGCAGCTTATAAAGCTGATAATGCTCTATGCGCCGATTGGATTGGGGGCATATTTCGCATACCTGGTCGGCACGTTCGGGCCGCAAATTTTGGGCTCATATACCAAAGTGGTCGGGCTATACTATCCTTTGGCGATTCTCTATTTCGTATTCGGTTTTTCCATCTATGCTTTTATCGGCGGGGGCAGTAAAGGCGTGAAAGATTTCTGGACGTTCATTCCTCCGGCGGCATTGACGGCTTTCGGAACGGGAAGCAGCTTAGCGGCACTGCCGGCCAATCTCGAAGCGGCAAAACGTATCGGCGTGCCGGAAGATGTGCGTGAGATAGTGCTTCCGCTGGGCGCAACGATTCATATGGATGGTTCCTGTTTAGCGGCAATTATGAAAATCGCGGTGCTGTTTTCGCTGTATGGGCGGGATTTTTCGGGGATTGAAACTTTAGCCGGCGCTGTCGGCGTGGCGATTCTTTGCGGGGTTGTAATGAGCGGCATACCGGGCGGCGGTTTTCTCGGTGAGACTTTGATTGTATCACTCTACGGATTCGGGCCTGAGGCACTGCCTATTATCTCAATGATAGGCACTGTCGTTGATGCGCCGGCGACAATGATTAACTCTTCCGGCGATACTGTGGCGGCGATGATGGTAAATCGTTTGCTGATTGCAAACGGCAAAAAATAATGTAAAATGAGGTTTTTTAAGGGATAGGATGAATTCCGTTAGACCTCTTTAATATCATATGAGTTTAAATTGTGAAAAAGACAAGTATGTTTTACATAGATACGCAAATTAAAAGGCTTGGTGAGGTCTAACGGGATGAATATTATCGCAATAGATATAGGCAATACGAATATAACGGCGGGGCTGTTTATTGATAATACCGAGGCAATGATTGAAAAGACAGCCGGCGGAAATTGGGACGAGATTGCCGCTTGTTTAAAATCATTCTGGCAAAAGATTCCTTTTGTAAAAGCCGGTAAGGAGAAGGACAAAAAACGCGACGGCGTTATTGTTATCGGAAGCGTAAAGCCGGACTGGACGGAAAAAATCAGAGAAATTGTAAAAAAAGAGCTGAATGAAAAAATTCTTGAGATAGGCGTTGGTAAAGATGTTCCGCTGCCGATGAAGCTTAATGTCGATGAGCCGGGGCAGGTCGGCGTTGACAGGGTGTTGTGCGCGTTCGCGGCATACAGCGTTGTTGAAGATGCGGTTATTGTCGCAGATTTCGGGACGGCGGTAACAATCGACCTTGTTAATGCCGAAGGCGTTTTTTTAGGCGGGACGATACTGCCGGGCTTTGATATATCGGCTGATGCGCTGCACAGGTGGACGGCGAATTTGCCGAAGATTAGCAAAGTAGAACCCCCTAAAAAACCATATGGCAAAAATACAATCGAGGCAATCAATAACGGGCTTTATTACTCGGCGATAGGGGCCCTTGAAACGATTGGAAGGCTCTATTCCGAAGAGATTGGCCGATGGCCGCAGACGGTTGTAACGGGCGGAAATATGGAAATCATCAGGAGCGGCTGTGAATTTGCGGATTCGTTCGTTACAGACCTCGGCGTGAAGGGCATTGTTCTTGCATACGAGAAATTTATCGGAGAGAAGGAGTAATTTGGAATACCGCTCATTTACATTCGCGGCTCTGATGACGGCGAAATCCGCAGCGGCAATATCAAGCATACAAATTGCGGGGGAAAATTCAGCAGACGTTTTAAAGAGTATTTTCAGGCCTTTGGGGAAAATTGTTGAATTTAATGAAGGAAATATACTGCACGGTTTTCTTTTTGATAAAGATAAAGATATTGATGAAGTTGTAATCGGCTGTGAAGAGAAAGATAATTTCAGTATTAATTGTCACGGCAATCCGCTTATTGTAGAAAACATTCTTGAATTATTGAAAAAGCACGGCGTGAGGATTGCAGAGCCTGACGCTGTTTTGGCCTATATTCTCCACAGAAAATACGGCAGTAACACAATTGCGGCAGAGGCGGATATCGCTATGACAAAGGCAGCGACAATTTATGGCGCAAAGATAATCCGGCATCAGACCAAAATGGGACTTTTGCAAACTGCCGAGTGGTGGCTTGAGAATCTAAATGTGCTGGAACCTGACGATATCAAAAGCGGGGCAGAGCGGATTTTAAATGACAGCAGAATCGCGGATTTGTTTATAAAGGGCGCCAGAGTTGTGATTGCAGGGGCGCCCAACAGCGGCAAAAGCACATTGTTTAATTACCTTTGCGGCAAAGATAAAGCGATAGTAACGGATATCGCAGGGACAACGCGGGACTGGCTCAGCGCCAAGGTCCGCTTAAAAAGAATCACAGTGGAATTTGTTGATACCGCGGGCCTTGATGAAACGCTCGGCGGCAAAAATGCGGTTGACGCTGAATCGCAAAAGCAGGCTGCCGGGCTTATAGAAACGGCTGATTTGGTTTTATATGTTCTGGATTCCCGCTTGCGCGGGAATGACGAACCCCGCCAAAGTGTTGGCGGGGCTAACCAGATTGTAGTTTATAATAAATGTGATTTGGCGAAGGATTTACTTGTCGATGGTTTAAAAATCAGCGCAAAAACCGGCAGTGGAGTAAAAGAACTCATCGGTGAAATAGAGCAGAGGCTCGGTGTTTATGATTTTGATATCAAAAAAACGGTCTGTTTTACAGACAGACAGAAAAAGATAACAGTGGAGATTGTTTCCGCCAGGACAAAACAGCAGATTAAGGAGCTGATTACGGAGTTGTTAAAAGGCGGTCTTGTTGTATAATTACAGCTTATGAGTTTACAGCAGGACAAATTGACGCCGGCGATGAAGCAGTATGACAGCTTCAAAAAGAAATACCCGGAGTGTATTCTGTTTTTCCGGATGGGGGATTTTTACGAGACATTCTATAAAGACGCCCAAATCTGCTCGCAGGTCTGCGGACTGACGCTGACAAGCAGAAATAAAGGCGATAATCCCGTGCCTCTTGCGGGAGTGCCTTTTCACGCGGTTGACGGCTATCTTAAGAAGATGATTAAGGCAGGCTATAAAGTCGCCGTCTGCGAACAAATCGAGAATCCAAAACTTGCGCAGGGTGTTGTCAAACGAGATGTAATCCGGATTATTACTCCGGGCACACTTACAGATGATATGCTGCTGGAAGAAAAGCAGGACAATTTTCTCTGTGCGGTCAGTTTCAACGCAAAGAATGCTGCTATAAGCTGGGTCGATGTCTCAACGGGACATTTTTTTGCCCGTGTTGTTGGCGAACAAGCGGTAGTCGATGAGATTTTAAGAATTTCTCCTGCGGAGTGCATTCTGCCTGAGACGCGAGGCGAACTTTTCGGCGCTGAAGTAAAAAAATTAGCAGCGCAGATTGAACAAACGGCCAAGACGGCGGTAACAATTCGGCCGGCGTGGTATTTTGAGCCTTACGATTCTTATAAGAGGCTTATTGAGCAATTCGGCACAAAGACACTTGAGGGATTCGGCATAAAGGACGATAGTTCTGTGATTAGTCCAGCCGGTGCGATAATTGAATATCTCAAAGAGACGCAGAAAACAGCATTGGGTCATATTTCGAGCCTGAAACTTGTCGAGCAGAAAAAGTTTCTTCAGATTGACCAGACGACTTTGCGAAGTCTTGAGGTTCTTTCAACGATTCGCGGCGGCAGCGTTAAAGATTCGCTGGTAGAAAGTATCGATAAGACGCTTACCGGAATGGGCGGCAGGATGTTTCGGTACTGGATGTGTATGCCTTTGTGCGATGTCGGGGCAATCGAATTAAGACAAGACGCTGTTGAAGAATTTATTGAGAAGAAGGCCGAACTTGAAAAGATACGAGGTATTTTGAAGAATTTTGCCGACCTTGAAAGGATTGTCGCAAGGATAAGCACCCTGAGAGCAACGCCGCGAGACCTTCTTGCGCTTTGTCAAAGTTTGAAAAAGGCAGAGCCGCTGAAGCAATGGCTTGGCGGTTTGTCCGCGGATATTCTTGTTAAACTAACGCAGCGATGCGATTGCCTGCCGGAACTTGCCGAGGTTCTTGAAAAAGCGGTTGAGCCGGATTGTCCTAATCATCTTCGCGACGGCGGTGTGATAAAAGCAGGTTTTAATTCCGAACTTGACGAGCTGCGCAGCATCTCAAAAGACGCAAGGGCGTGGCTGGCTCAATATCAGCAGAAGGAAATTCAGCGGACCGGCATAACAAATCTAAAGGTCGGTTTTAACCAGGTTTTCGGCTATTATATCGAGATTACCAATTCTTACGCAGACCGTGTTCCGGCGGATTATGTTCGCAAGCAGACAATAAAAAATGCCGAGCGTTATATAACTGATGAGCTTAAAAAATATGAGGAAAAAATTCTTACTGCCGGCGAAAAAAGTCTTGAGCTTGAGCAGCGGCTTTTTGAACAGCTTCGCGCCCAGTGCGCATCTTATATCGACAGAATCCAGCACTTAGCGGAAACTGTCGCGACGTGCGATTGTCTTTGCGCCTTTGCTCATCTTGCGGATTTGCGGAGTTATACAAGGCCGAAGATAACAAGCGGAGGCGAACTGGTAATCCGTGACGGCAAACATCCTGTGCTTGCAGAGATTCTCGGCAGCGAATTTGTGCCAAACGATGTCGAACTTGGTTCGACTTTGCTCACCACAGGCGGCGGCGATGTGATGATAATTACAGGTCCCAATATGAGCGGCAAAAGCACTTATATCAGGCAAACCGCTCTTCTTGTTTTAATGGCTCAAACGGGCAGTTTTATTCCAGCAAAACAGGCGACGATAGGCTTAGTTGACAGGATATTTACGCGAGTCGGCGCTTCTGACGAAATTGTTCGGGGACAGTCAACCTTTATGGTAGAGATGACCGAGACCGCGAATATCATCAACAACGCTACGGGAAAATCGCTTGTGATTCTCGATGAGGTCGGCAGAGGCACAAGCACTTATGACGGGCTGTCTCTCGCCTGGGCGATAACTGAGCATATCGCAAACAAGATTAAATGCAAAACACTTTTCGCGACGCATTATCATGAACTTACCGCACTTGCCGAGCTTTTAGTCAATGTGAAAAACTATAATGTGGCCGTTCGCGAGTGGATGGATGAAGTAGTATTTCTGCATAAAATTGTCCCCGGCGGGACGGACAAAAGCTACGGTATTCACGTTGCAAAACTTGCCGGTATTCCGAAATCCGTTCTTGAACGCAGTAAAGAGATTCTCGCTGAGCTTGAAAATACTTTTCAAAAGGAAACCTCAGGCGATAAGCTCACAAAGCAGCGGACAAAACAGCCTGCCCAGCAGCTTTTCGACCAAAAAGAGAAAGATGTTCTCGAAAAGCTCAAAGGCCTTGACGTTAATAATCTTACGCCAATCCAGGCCATAAATCTGCTCAATGAAATAAAGGATTTTCTTAAAAAACAATAGTTTTATTTGAATTGAATATTTTCCATCGGCCTATTAGAATAGAAGTGATATATTTTTAAGTGAGGCGAAATATGTATTGTCAGAAATGCGGAGCGGATAATCTTGAAAATGCCGCGATATGCCAGCAGTGCGGCGGAGTGTTTGTTTACAGCCAGCCGACGAGAACAAGCGGAATGGCGATAACCTCGATGATTCTGGGCATAAGCGGTTTTTCAATGTTCGGCGTGTTCGGAATTACGTGGATAATCGGTCTTGTATTCGGGATACTTGCGCTTAACAAAATCGGCAAGGCGAGCGGAGCGGTAAAAGGCAAAGGTTTTGCAATCGCAGGAATTATAACCTCTGCGGTAGGTCTTGCGCTTCTGCTGACAATTATCGGGATTTGGCTGTTTGTTAATTCCGCAACGACATTTTCCCTGCACAAAAAGTTCGAGATGCACGATGATTTTATAACGACCATGCAGATGTCCGCGAGGCCGAATATTAAAGGAATAATTTGCGTTGAGGATAAATCCGCCCCAGACAGGAGCTGCGAAAATATATTATTTGCGACTAATGAGTCGGAGAAACAATTTTCCGCTGTTACAATGAATATGACCTGCGGGCCGAAAGGTCAGGAGCCTGTCAGGTTAAGCTGGCAGTTTGCCGGCAAGGAAGAAAAAGCCGATGTATATAATTTTACTATAACATTTCCCGTCGGAGAAAATGCTGTCAGCATAAATAAAAAGAAGATTATTTATGACGGCACCGAGCAGGTAATCTTCGAGGATGCCCGGCAAAAGATATATATCAGGCCGGAAAAATAATTATTGTTTTTCAGCAGTTTGTTTTTTCAGTGATAGAATATACAGCAGCACAAATATCACCGCGCAGATAACACAAATCCATTTTACCTGATTGTGGCTAAGCAGCCCAAAGAGGTAATTTTTCTGAATGGGCCAGAATGGCTTGACATCATAATGATAAATCCCGTCAATCAATACGTGAAACCATACGCCAAGAATGCCGGATATAATCATCTTGGGAGGGTTTGTTTGATATGGTATTCTTATTTTTTTCATAAGCCATGTCAGCTGCGGCAGGCACAGATAAGCGACAAATCCCCAAACTGCACCGATAGCGGCGCCGATTAGGAACGTATGGCCATATCTGTGAAAGGGTCTGCCAAAGTCCATCAGATTGACAAGCAGTACCTCGACATCAATTACCACATTTGCCAAGACAAAGACCGGCAGGTCTATCCATTTTCTAAGGATATAACCCAAAAGTCCTGATGGTCCGAAATGATAAGGCGTAACAGGCATTCGAATAGTATATAATATTTGGTACTTAATGTATAGTATAAGTCGGCGAGCTTTGTTCAAAAAAATCGGGGTAAAAGCCGATGATATTAACAGGGTGTTTTTATAATTGATTATTTGTTTTTTTGGTGGATAATCTTTTCGTGAAACTGAAACTGACCAATAAAACTATTGCAAATATGACGGCCTGTCTGGCTGTTACGCTAATGGCTTTAGGGGTGGTTTTTGTTTTCAGCGCAAGCGCCAAAATTGATGTTGAATATAACCTTGCAAAGTTCTATTCGTATCCTGAATTTCGCCAGGCTGTTTTTTTTCTTATATCTATTCTGATTTTATTCGGACTATCCCTGATTAATTACAGGATTTTAGCCTTCAGGAGCGGTAATTGGAAAGGCTGGATTCTAAATCCGGCCGTCTGGCTTGTTTTTGTAAGTATCATTCTGCTCGTGATGGTTCTTATCCCCGGCATCGGCGTAGAAATCAATTATGCCCGACGATGGCTGAGAATTCCTTTGGGACCGGCATCAATAAATTTTCAGCCGTCAGAGTTGGCGAAATGGTCGCTGGTTTTGTTTATCCCTGCTGTTTCTGCTCTGCTCGGCGAAAAAATAAAAAGATTCAAAAATTTTGCGATACTGTGTGCTATTATCGGGCTTATCGCCGGTCTTATAGTGATTGAGGATTTTGGTACGGCGTTTTTTGTCGCGTTTGTCAGTTTTGTGATTTTGTTTATAGCCGGCGCCCGCTGGTGGCATTTTTTAACGCCTCTGCCGATTCTGGCAATTCTTTTTACCCTGGCAATAGTTACTTCTCCTGAACGGCGCGAGAGAATAAAAACCTTTATAAATCCTGATTCCAACTCAGCCCAGACCTCAGGGTATCAGGTAAAACAGTCTCTTATAGCGATATCGACAGGCCGAATACTCGGCAAAGGCCTTGGCGGCGGCATAAGCAAATACGGGCATCTGCCGGAGGATACCACCGATTTTATATTCGCGATAATCGCCGAAGAACTTGGCTTTGTCGGCGTTTGTTTTGTTATTTTGCTTTTTATATTTTTCCTTGTTCTCGGCGTTATTATAATCGGCAGATGCAAGGATGACTTCGGCAAACTGCTTGCCTTTGGGATTGTTCTTGCGATAACGTCTCAGGCGGTGATGAATCTCGGCGTAGTTACCCGGCTTTTGCCGACGAAAGGTATCGCCCTTCCTTTTATAAGCGCGGGCGGAACACATCTTTTTCTCACTGCGGCAGCGGTTGGTATTCTTGTGAGCATAGCCAGAATGGCCGAGGACGTATGAATCCCGTTAGAGACAAGATATTAAAGATACCTGACTGTTGCCAAAAGCGGCCTGTCTCTAACGAGATGAAGCATATTTACCCTCACACCTATTTGCAAAGTTGTTCTGAAAATGCAGGATGTTAAAAAAATGTCATTATCATCGAATTTACTATCCACCGACACAAAACAAATAGGTGTGAGGGTGTATTTAGCAGGCGGCGGCACAGGGGGGCATATTTATCCGGCCCTTGCCGTGGCAGGCGAGCTTTTAAGGATAGAACCTACCTGTAAAATAACCTTTTTTTGCAGCCCCCGGCCTATAGATACCCGAATTCTCGCAGGGACAGGTTTTCAGTTTATTCCTCTGCCTGTCAGGGGGTTTTCAAAGAATCCTTATGAGGCGTTTCTGTTTTTGAGGTCTCTTTTTGCAGCCAAAAAGATTGTCGAGCAGACGATTCTTGCCAATCAGCCGCAGGAAGCAGTTTTGTTTAGTATGGGCGGTTTTGTTTCTGCCCCGGCAGTTTTTGCCGCCCGGAGATTGAAAATACCTGTGGCGATGCTGAATATCGACGCCGTAGCGGGCAAAGCGAACAGGCTGCTTGCTTATTACGCAAAGGATATTTTTGTTCAGTTTGAGAAGACCGGCCGAAGTTTCGGCGTCAATCGCCGCAAAATTATGGTAACAGGATGTCCATTGCGTTCGGCCTTTTTCAATCCCGACAAAAACGCCGCGATTGCGGCACTTGATTTAAGTCCGAAAAAGAAGGTTTTGCTTGTTACCGGCGCTTCAGGCGGCGCAGCCAATATAAATAACGTCATGGGTTATCTTCTCGACAAACTTGATGCCTTTGCCGCAGACTGGCAGATTGTTCATTTGGCGGGTATCCCGCATTTTGAGGCCGTAAGAACGTTTTATAAGGAAGCAAAGATAAGCCATAAGATTCTGGATTATTTTGACGACATGCCGAATCTTCTTGCCGCGGCAGACCTTGTTATCGGCCGAGCAGGTGCGATGAGCGTTGCGGAATTTGCCGCTTCGCAGACACCCGCGGTATGCCTTCCTTATCCTTACCATCGCGACAGGCATCAAAGGCTCAATGCCCAGTATCTTGTCGATGCCGGCAGCGGCTGTTTAGTCGATGATTTATGTGATACGGAAAAGACGGCCCAGCTTTTATGGCCTGTTCTTTGCGACCTTATGAGTTCTGATGAAAAACGGCAGCAAATGAAGGCTAACAGCGCCAAAATAGTCAATCCTGACGCAGCGGCACAAATCGCACAGAAACTGTTAAATTACTGACCGAAACTAAATTTTATTTTTGTTTGCAATCCCTGCCGGCGAACATAAAATAGGGCTAAAGCGTAAGGAAAAGATAGCCGAATTTAAGTTTATAGTATGAAATATTTTCGCCCTATAATCTCAAAGATAAATTTTATTACAGCATTTTTGCTGTTTTTTTGTTTTTCGGGGCTGATTTTTGCCGAGCCGAATAAGCCGGATGAAAATCTTGACGGCCAATCGAAAATCAACCGCTGGACGCTGTTTAATTCAACGGACGAGCAAATTCGCATTGATACGGCCGTTGAGCTTCTGAAGAACCCTTCCAGTGAGGCAAGACAAATCCTGCTCGAAGCTCTTGGCGCAACGGATAATGCCGGCGCTCAGGCCTCTGTATGCAAAGCGATCAGGCAGTTCAGAAGTTTTTCGCAGCTTATTCCCGACAAAGAGGATTTTATTGTTCCGCTGATGGATATTATCAGGGGTCAGAATGCGGAAGTTGCGCGTCTTGCGGCACAAGCATCGCTTATTTTTACTTACAGGCAGATTAAAAATCAGCTCGAGGATATAGCAGAGAGTTCTGACC
>JBAVNP010000041.1:0-2555 GCA_049691175.1 Sedimentisphaerales bacterium | reverse complement strand
GTTAAGATGTATAATGTTAGCGAATTATTAAAAGGAGAGAAATATGAATACTGAACATACCTCTATCAGATGGCGTTTTGGACTACGGTGGGTTTTGCTGACAGTTGCAGGATGGGTTATCGGTTTCCCCCTGGGCTTCGTCTTCGTGGGAGTTGCAGGAGGGATTATAGGAGGGATTATCGGTGTCCACGAGGGCTCTGACTCCATCATACTCAAATTAGGGCTGGATAATGCCGCGTTATTTATCTTCATAGTCGCCGTGGTGAGCTTGATGCAGTGGCTTGCACTGCGGCGTGTCCTTCGGCGAGCCGGCTTTTGGGTGCTGGCAAGTATAATAGGATTCACTATATCCTCAGTTAGTCACGGAGTTGTGTGTCATATCTGCGGATATCCCGATGACCTGGGTCTTCCGCTAGGCGCTCTGGTATGGGCGGCGGCCTGTGTCGTGGGTGGAGCACTGGCTGGTCTGCTGCAGCAGCGCATACTGCAACGCCAAGTGCGTCATTTGGCCTGGTGGGTACCTGCAAGTGCGGCCGGCTGGGGCTTAAGCGTGATTGGGCTTGGACTTATTGGACATGTAATCCATTTTCCGAAAGAGGCAGGTCCTTTTGCATCTCTCATCGGAAATCTGGTGCTGCCCGCGGTGTTGGGGGCGATTCTCCTCGGGGTAATAACAGGAGGAGCACTGATTTGGCTGCTGCGGCAGCCGATGCCGGCAGAAGAGCTTGAAAACGCGAACCATACAAAATTTTAATATTAACGAATTATTGAAAGGAAAGAAAAATGTTTATCACACTTTTAGTCGCGACTTTTATTATTTCATTTGTCGTTTCAACGATTGTGGTTTTGTTTTTCAGCCGGCCGCTGGATAAAATTCTCGACCGAATCATCTCTGACCAGATAAGCGGGGCGTGGTCGAAATATCTTAAGTTTGCCATATACGTAACCGGCATCTCCAGCGGCGTAAGGATTTGGGACCTCGAAAAATATATTACGAAATCACAAGTTTATAAAGATGCCGAGATTGTCCAGCTGACTACGGAACGCTGGGTGCTGGAAGTTTACCGGACAATAATTGGCACGCTTCAGGGTGTTGCGTGGATGCTTCTGGTTTTCTTTATTTTTGCGCTTGTGGCCTATGTTATCGTCCGTGTATCTGAAGCGAAAAACAAGGCCAAAAATGTTTAATAATCGCTGCTTTGATTCAATGGAAAGCTATCTGGCCTTTTACGGCCTTGAGGCTGCCGGGCACGAATTTGTGCCGTTTAAGTCAGGCGGCTTTGAATTGGCAGGCCATATATTCCAACCTGTTAATTACAAAGCAGCAGTTGTCATTCTTCACGGCTGGCTGAATCACATCGGCTTATTAAGCAAACTTATTAAATATCTTACGCAAGCCAATTTTGCAGTTGCGGTTTTTGATTTGCCCGGCCACGGATTATCTTCCGGCCAGCCGACAGCAATTGATGATTTATCGCAATATACCGATTCGTTGAATGATTTTATAAAGATAATCAGGCCGCAGCTGCACGGCCCATATCACGCCATCGGCCACAGCACAGGCGCAGCGATAATAATGGATTATCTGCTTGAAGGTAGAGACGATTGTTTCGATAAGGTAATTTTGGCTGCTCCATTAGAGCGGAGTGATTGGTGGACACTATCAAAAATCGGGTTTTCGATATGCCGGCCGTTTTGCAGTAATCTGCCGAGAGTTTTTCGCAAAGTTTCCTCGGATAAGGATTTTTTAAGATTTGTCCGATACAAAGACCCGCTTCAGGCAAAAAAGGTTTCTGTCAGATGGATTGGCGCAATGTTCAAATGGGACAGAAAAATTACCGATGCAAAAACATCTCCGCGGCAGGTTCTGGTTATTCAGGGCACAAAAGACAACATTATAGACTGGAAATTCAATATTAAATTTATCCTGTCGAAGTTCAGCAGGGCTGAAATAGAATTTGTTGAAAACGGCCGGCACGAATTGTTTAACGAATCGGTTGAAATACGAGAAACGGTTTTTTCACAAATAAAGGATTATCTGAAAAAACAGGCTGTAAAACCTGAGGAGTTGAAAAATGAATGATATTTTTGTTACTTTAGTTTTTTTAGCGGTCTGTTTTGTTTTGACAGGGCCGGCTGCACTTATCATCTCGATTGTTGCATTGAAAAGGACAAAAGACCTTTTCTGGCAAATTCAGAATTCGTGGCGGATTCAAAATAAAATCACTACGACTGACCCTGAAACTACTGCTCCTAAAACTTATATTAAAGATGAATTTAAGGAATTAGCCAAACCTGAAAAGCCTACAGCACCGCCGCCATTGCCTGCTGTTTTGCCTGTTCCGCCTAAAGAGCAATTGCAGCAGAAAGTGTTTGATTCATATATCCGGGGGGATAAAGAAAAAGACAGCAAAGAAGTCACCGCTCTTGAGCAGAAGATAGGCACACGGTGGATACTTATTGCCGGAATAATTACTGTTTTTGTCGGCATCGGGTTCTTTCTTAAATACGCCTATGATAATTTCTCAATAAGCCCGCTGAGCAGGGTACTTATT
>JBAVNP010000040.1:0-2809 GCA_049691175.1 Sedimentisphaerales bacterium | reverse complement strand
ACTATGAGCAGCTTGAGTCTGTCTGCTTGGATTATCCGGCCAAAAAGCACATAATCTCTCTAAAATGGCCGGTAGCTAATGAAAAATGTCAAAAAACCAAAAAGGAGATAATCCAATGAGTAAGAATAAAAATTTATTGGTTGCTGGCATAGTTTTAATTGTTTGTCTCATTGTGATTGTGTTTTCCGACTCGATTCACGGCAGCGAGAAAAAATACGAAATCGAACCGGAAATCACCCTGCCGGAATACCGAAGTGATGCAGCCCGTGCTATCGACGCTTATGAACATGTTATGAACCGATTCATGAGCCTGACCGAGAGAAACTTCTCCGGCATTAACACAGATGTCAAAGACATCTCCCAAAAACTGGTTTTGATTGACTACAAACTAACGGAACTTTCCACAAGAATGGCGAGAATTGAAAATGCTCTTGGCATCAAACAACCTCAAGAGCCTGTCGAAAAAACGTCCGAAGTCAAAAGCGATGTGAACGATAACTCAAAGATTGGGCTGGAAAAACCTTAAAGAATCATAACAGGCTGAAGGTGATTAATGATTGAGGGTTCAACTATAACGGTTTTGGATAAGCCTGAGCAGCCAGGCAGTAATAATCTCTGCGCCGCCGAGATTATCAGCTTTGAGCTTGATATCGCCGGTAAAATGGTGCCTTTTCATATCAACGTTGCAGCTGAAAAAGCAACGTTAGCAGATATAGTTCCGCTGGCCCGAAAACTTTCCGCTAAACTGGCTATTGCATTTTTGGCCGGACTTAGGGGAAACGGACAATCCGTTCCATGTTGTAAAGGCTGCTGTGCCTGCTGCAGCTATCTGATTCCCCTGTCGGTTCCAGAGGTTTTTCGTCTCAGAGAAGAGTTATTGGCAATGCCGGCAGAGAACAGCAGCCGGATTTTGCAGTCTTGTCTTGATACAGCAAAAAGAATCCTTGATAAAAAGTTCCGAACATCTTACTTAAAAAGTTTTTCGAAAAGCGGTCAATCCCGGATAAACCAGGTAAGCAAATGGTATGGCGGGCTTAAACTGGCTTGTCCGTTCCTGTCGGATGGCTTATGCATGTTATATGAACAAAGGCCGTTTGCCTGCCGTGAGCATATAGTTACCGGTTCATCTGTTTCGTGTCAAACCGGCCATAGAGGTGAGCCGAACGTGGCACCGATGCCGGTGAGTATTCTTGAGGTCCTTGGTCAATTAACAGCCGAACTTGAGCAGTCAGATATTGAAGCGGTAATGCTTCCTTTGGCATTTGCCTGGGCACAGGATAATCTTCAGCGTGCAGAACGCTCCTGGCCTGCGGTAACAATGGTCAAACGCTTTGTCGAAATCCTGAAACTAACGGCATCAAAAAATTCTGCGGCACCCGCTCTATCAACTTAATATTCAAACAGAATCAGGCTGAGATTTTCAGCCGTAGGTTTTCCCACTCTGGTCCACGTAAATCGTACCCTTTGCCTGCTTTATTATCTTAACTGCTTTTAACACCTCGTCCAATTTTGGTACTTTGAAGAGATTATGGCACTTCTGACATTTTATTCTTCGGTCAGCGGCACCTGCATCGAGCAGCCATTTGTTGCTGCAATTTGGGCATTGGGCAATAATCTGCATCAGTTATTTTAAGAGCAAATCCCGTGCCAAAAAGCAAAATGGCGGCGACAGTTCTTTTATCGCAAAAACACCCGAGAAAACATATCCCCCCTGTCGAGGAATTTTACAATCATAAAGCCGCTGAGACCTACGCTCGGAATGACATTGTCGTATGTTTTCAACAGAACAACGCAATTTGGTAATATAGGCAATTTAATAGCAATAAAAATGGCAAAAAGCGGATAACTGGGGTGGAATAAGTCTACAACACTTCTCCATCGAGTTTATAAAATTGATTGAAACGATTGATTTGACTGTCCGTATCCGGCCTTGCGATACAATACTTTCTTACCGGCTTTTATACGCCAAACTTTACTATAGCCTCTGCGGCCGCTTTAATGTTTTCAGGGGTGTCAAGCTGGCCAGACAATAGAAGCTGGCGTGCCTGCTGGACCACACCAGCATCTTCTGTCGGGATTTGCTTTGCCTGTTCAATTAAAGAATCATGGCTAACCTGCAACGAAGCATCTGCCTGGTTATTTGCAGAACCTTTAGGCGGCTCAGATTGTTTTAAAGACACTTCTTTCAAAATATCCTGAGCCTGGTTATTTTTTATCTTTTCTATCATTGCTTAGTACCTTTTTGCCTTAACCACTATATCCTTTTCGCAGATTTTTGCCAAAACTTTACAATTTTTTGCCGAATTTTTCATTTTTTCTAAAGTTAATACCCCTTTAGGCCGACAAAGAGGCGTTTTTCCTAATATCCTACCTTTGGGGCTGTAAGGTTTCAGCCGTCTCGAAAGCTACGAATTTTAAGAACTTTAACGAACTAACCGTCCCTAATTCTTCCTGCAAGGCTTCAGAACCCGGTAAAAAATGAGTACTATAATAGTTTTTTATTCGGTCCTGGACGTTTTTATCAGTGGCATCCCAAATTTGCTCAAGGGCCCATAATAATTGTCCGTCAGCCAGGTCTATAAGTTCTAATCGAAGGCCGATAATCATATGAGGAAAAGGTTTGAATGCCGTAACGGTGCCTCTTAATACCGCATCACACTTTAAGGTCCTGCGCATTGCGGATAATTGCTCAAATGTGTATGTCGTGCTTATATCCAGCTGCAAGTTTCGCCGGACAGGATCATTTTGACGGACAACGGTTAGCCCAAAAACCTGCTTTTTCTGCAAAGCCTGGTAAAGCGCTTCAGTT
>JBAVNP010000039.1:0-5525 GCA_049691175.1 Sedimentisphaerales bacterium | reverse complement strand
TCTGCTTGAGAACATCGAAACGCCCTCGGCTATCGTGGATTTTCTGGCGGCAAATTTAAATATTCCTATCATCGAAAAACAACAGTTACTTGAAGAAGCTGACGCTCAGAAGCGACTTGAAAGAATTTCTCTTGCCCTTGCTAATCAACTCGATGTTCTCGAACTGAGCCACAAGATTCAGGGTCAGGTCAAACAATCCGTAGAAAAAAACCAGCGCGAATATTTCCTTCAGGAGCAACTGAAAGCCATCCAGACCGAACTCGGCGAGGATGATAAAAAAACCGGCGAACTCAAAGAGCTTAAGGATAAGATAAAAAAAGCGAAAATGCCTGAAAAAGTGGAAGCTGAGGCTCTTCGCGAACTCGACCACCTGTCAAAAATCCACGTTGCATCGCCGGATTACGGCGTAATCAGAACATATCTCGACTGGGTTTGCGAACTGCCGTGGAATATAAAGACCGCCGATTCGCTGAACATTAGAAAAGCCCAGCGGATTTTAAATAAAGACCATTACGGGCTGGAAAAAATCAAAAAACGAATCCTCGAATTTCTGGCGGTAAGAAAACTCAATCCATCCGGCAAAAGCCCGATTTTATGTTTTGTCGGCCCGCCGGGGGTGGGCAAGACGAGCCTGGGCAAATCAATCTCCCGCGCTATGAGTAGAAAGTTTGTCCGTATCTCACTGGGCGGTATCAGAGACGAAGCGGATATAAGAGGTCACAGGAGAACTTATATCGGAGCCCTGCCGGGAAGAATCCTGCAGGAGCTGCGAAAATGCAGCAGCAGAAATCCCGTCTTTATGCTGGACGAAATGGACAAGATAGGCGCCGATTTCAGGGGCGACCCTGCAAGTGCACTTTTGGAAGTCCTCGACACCGAACAGAACAACACCTTTACGGACCATTATCTCGACCAGCCGTTCGATTTGTCCAGCGTGATGTTTATCGGCACGGCAAATTATACCGAACCCATACCCCCTGCCCTGATGGACAGGATGGAGATTATCGAGTTGCCGGGTTATACCGAAAATGAAAAACTCAATATCGCAAAGAAATATCTCATCCCGCGCCAGTTCATTGAAAATGGTCTGAAGAAAAGTCAACTGCGGCTAACTGATGAAGCCGTGATTGAAATAATCCGCAGTTATACAGCCGAGGCGGGCGTTCGTAATCTTGAGCGAAATATTGCCGCCGTCTGCCGGTCAGTCGCGACCGAAATCGCCAAAGGCAGCAGACATCCTGTCGCAATTACAAAGGCGCACCTGTTTAAAATTCTCGGGCCCGTTAGACATCTGCCGGAGCTTGCGATGCGAACCGCAGTGCCCGGTGTTGTAACCGGCCTTGCCTATACGCCATTCGGCGGTGAAATTCTTTTTGTCGAGTCGGCTTCAATGCCGGGCAAAGGCGAACTTATCCTTACCGGCCAGATAGGCGATGTGATGAAGGAAAGCGCACAGGCGGCTTTTTCAATAGTAAAGGGAAACAGTAAAAAACTTAATATCCCGCCGACCAATTTTGGAAAGCAGGATTTTCATATCCACGTTCCTGCCGGTGCCGTTCCCAAAGACGGCCCAAGTGCAGGCGTGGCAATGTTCTGCTCGCTTGTATCGCTTTTGACGCAAACCCCTGCCAAAGCTGAAGTTGCAATGACAGGCGAAATCACGCTAAAAGGGTTAGTGTTGCCGATTGGCGGACTTAAAGAAAAGATTCTCGCTGCAAAACGGGCCGGCATAAAAACAGTCATACTGCCTTTCAGAAACAAAAAGGATATGGTAGAAGTGCCGACGGAGGCGAAAAAAGGAATGCAATTTGTCTTAGTCAAAAAAGCAACCGACGTGCTGAAAGCTGCGCTTGTGAGCAGGTGAGAATACCCACAAACTAACAGATTTCGTTCCTATAATATGAGAAATTCCATTTTAACAGAATGCAAAATTTGATGATACCGGAACAAAAAGGAAGTTTTAAGAGCGATTGGCCGTTTGCAATTTTTATTGCCGTAGGCGTCCTGTGTCTGTATCTGGTGATTGCAAGCCGAAGCACGCTGTGGGACAGAGATGAGCCGAGGTATGCAAGAGCGACGGTTGAGATGATTGAAAGCGGCAATTACCTTGTGCCTACCCTTAACGGTCATACCTGGTTTGACAAACCGATTCTGCTTTACTGGTTGATGTCTGTGCCAGTGCGGCTGTTCGGGGCAGGTGAAATTTCTTGTCGGTTTTGCGGAGCAGCGGGGACTGCGATAACGTGCCTGCTGACATTTTTTATTGGCAAACGGCTTTTTGATGCAAAAGTCGGATTATGGGCGGAAATAATTTTGGCAACAACGTTATTAATGATGTTTGTTGGAAGTGCTGCGCTAGTGGATGGTGTGCTGTTGCCTTTTATCGTTGGAGCGATGGCAGTTTTCATTAGACGGCACAGAAACAGAATTCGAATCCTGGATGTTGTTGCAGTCGGGGCGATGATGGGTCTGGGAATGCTCGCAAAAGGACCTGGAGGATTGCTGCCCGTGCCGGTGATGATTATTGCTCTCTGGTTCGGCCGCAGGAGCATCGGCGATTTTATTCGCGGTTTCTCAGGAATCTCATTTTCAGCGGTTCTTGCGACCACAATTTTTCTCTTATGGGCAATTCCAGCTAACAATGCTACAGGCGGTGAATTTGTACGTATCTTTATTGGTCAGCACGTACTGACGTGGACATTCCATCCTTTGCATAGTCATGGCGGGAACTTTTTCCTCTACCTGCCGTACTATCTGCCTGTTATTTTGATGGGTTTTTTCCCGTGGACCCTGCACTTGCCTGGAGCCATATCGGTTGTGGTTGGCGGACGAGCAGGTGTTGAAAAATCTCGTACTCTCCTGATAAGCTGGGTTGTGTCATTGTTTATTCTTGTGACTATAATAACTACCAAATTGCCTCATTATATATTATTTATCTGGCCGGGGCTGGCTTTATCAGTGGCTGCGACAATTGTTGCGGAACAGAAGAACACTCTGACCAGTCGTGACCGAAAATGGTTAAGAAGCGGCGTATGGTTCTTTGGAACAGCAGCAGTCCTGATAGCTGCAGGACTTATTGCGGGTCCGTGGTTTACGCAGGTAAAAAGTCTGCGGTTGTATGGCACAGTCAGCGGTATAGTGCTGCTGGCTATGGCTGCGGCTGCTATTCGCTTTCAGTTAGCAGAGAAATTCGCAAACAGCGCCAAGACACTACTGGCCGGATTGCTCATTTTTCTAATTCCAATTTTGTTCGGCGTACTGCCGGGACTTGAGCAGGTTAAAATAACACCTGATATTTCAAAGATTGTCAGAGACAGAACCAATAAAGATGTGCAGGTAGCAGCCTACAAATATGCGGAGCCGACACTTAATTTTTATATCGGTCGGAAAATCGAGCGGCTCCAGAACGAACAGGAGGTTCTGGAATGGGCCAAACAACCACAAACAGGGGTGCTGATAATACCAAAACTTATGTTCGAGGAGATATGCCATCGCTATGATGGTTTGCCCCTTGAAGAGATAGGGTCCAAAAAGGGTTTTAATTATTCAAAAGGCGGCAAGATGCTTGAAGTCTCGGCGGTAATCCGCAAACCGGCAGGTTTATGAAAAACACAGCGGTATTAAAAGCAGCACTGCAAAGAAAATAAAAAATTAAAACTACAAATAAAAATTTAAAAATAGGCAAACAGGAGTCCCAAGAACAACTGTTCATCCGTTCTCCTTCTCACCTGCTCACCTATAAATAAAATTTAAGTTTGGCGGTTTGGCAGGACGATAAAGATATAATACAAAAGGCCTTTTACGGAGTGCAAAAAATGGTTAAAAAAGCTCTCTTAATTATTTTACTGCTCTTTTTCGTTTTCATAACAAGCTGTCAAACAATGCAAGGTATTGGGGGAGACATCCGCTGGCTCGGTGGAGCAAGAGACGATAATAAATCGGACCATTAAAAGCGAAAGTGAACTGTGAACGGTTTATAGTGAACAGAACGTCATGGAAACGAACTGTAAACTAAACTTCTTTACTTCTTAATCAATTTTCATCGTCATCAGAAATTCAGCGTTTGTTCTGCACTTGGCAAGCCTGCTCTTGAGCAATTCGACTGCTTCAACCGGATTAAGGTCGCTAAGGACACGTCTCAGTCTGTAAACCAGCTCAAGTTCCTTTGCGTCGAGCAGCAGTTCTTCTCTTCTTGTACCGCTTTTGCTGATATCTATTGCAGGCCAGATTCTCCTGTCGACAAGTTTTCTGTCGAGATGAAGCTCCATATTTCCTGTTGCTTTGAATTCTTCGAAGATAACCTCATCCATCTTTGAGCCTGTATCGACAAGAGCAGTGGCGAATATTGTCAGTGAGCCGCCTTCCTCGATATTCCTTGCAGCGCCGAAGAATTTTTTGGGCATCTGCATCGCGTTGGCGTCGACGCCGCCGGTGAGAATCTTTCCTGAGTGCGGCACTTCGGTATTATACGCTCGCGCAAGCCTGGTTATAGAATCAAGCAAAATAACGACGTGTTCGCCGTATTCGACCATTCTTTTCGCTTTTTCGATAACCATTTCCGCCACCTGGCAGTGTCTTGAGGCAGGCTCATCGAATGTCGAACTTATAACCTCAACGTCTCTTGCGGTTTTTCTCTCCATTTCAGTTACTTCTTCAGGCCGTTCGTCGATAAGCAAAACTATGAGTCTTATTTCCGGGTAATTTGTGCTTACGGAGTTGGCAATTTTTTGCAGAAGAATGGTTTTCCCCGTTCTCGGCGGAGCAACGATAAGTCCTCGCTGGCCTTTTCCAACCGGCGTAATCATGTCGATTATCCGCATATTCAGCTCATCGGGAGTGGTCTCAAGAATGATTCTCTTTTCAGGATGAAGCGGCGTAAGGTCGCTGAAGTTGATTTTCTCGGAAAGCCTGTCCGGCTCCTGAAAGTTTATCGCCTCGACCCGCAGCAGAGCAAAGTATTTTTCCGACTCTTTCGGCGGACGAATCTGCCCGCTGACTACGGCGCCTGTCCGCAGGCCGAATCTTTTAATTTGTGAAGGCGAGACATATATATCGTCCGGCGAAGAAAGATAGTTATATTCCGGGTTTCTCAAAAAACCATATCCGTCCGGCAGGACTTCGAGAACGCCTTCTCCGTACATCAGGCCGTTGGACTGTATGCGTTCCTTGAGGATTTTAAAGATAAGCTCCTGCTTCTTCATTCCGGTATATTCGAGCACATTCTCTTTTTTGCAGACATCGTGCAGCTCGGCTACCGTCATTTTCTGCAGGTCGGTTATATGCAGATTGCCCCGCTTGATTCGCTCATATTTGGCGTGCGTGGACTCAAAATCCTGTTTCTTGTCTTTGCCGTTTTCGATAACGGCTGTCTGCTCGGCTTTTTCAGTAGTCGGGGCCGGGGTATTGTTTTGCTCCGGGGCGGTTTCTACCTGCTGCGGCGGCTGCTGAACATCGTCGCTTTCGCCATTGTTTTTTCGTATACTCCTTTTTCTCGTTGTTTTAGCCATTTTCACTCCTTATTTTAA
>JBAVNP010000038.1:0-2351 GCA_049691175.1 Sedimentisphaerales bacterium | reverse complement strand
GTAGGAAACCATTTGGTCTATCAACAACGGCAAGACCATCTAGGAAAGGGACCATTACTTTATATGCGACCAAAACTGTCGGCCGTATCGAGAAATCGGCCATAACAATTGGAACGGAAATGGTGTCGTTGTGGAAGGTTCTTGTCTCTAAGGGTTATGGCGAAGGTGGCGAATCCAGAGAATATCCCAGAATGATAATGGGCAAACCTATTGTGGCTGCGCCGCCCAGCGCGTGCACGGAAACATACATCGTTGTTGGAGCGTACTAAACAAAAACTCACGCCGCTCGGTTGGCTGAATATCTACGGACCAAATTTCTTCGTTTCTTAGTGGGACTACGCAAAAACACTCAAGATACCACAAAAGAACGTTTTGCATTTGTACCTCTTTTGCCTATGAACAAATTATGGACAGATAAAAAACTTTATAATCATTTTGGATTAACAAAGGACGAGATAGAATTCATAGAATCAATGGTTCGGCCGATGGAGAATGGGCAATGAGTAAGGACTTTTTCCCTCAACGGCCTGAGGCCAAGCCGACGATTTACGCTTATGAGGATACAAATCCACAATATAACGGCCTGCTTAAAATCGGCTATACCAATGGGGATGTTCGGGCTCGGGTGGCGCAGCAATATCCTACGATTCGCCCTGGTAAACTTCCGTATAAGATCGTTCTTGAAGAATCTGCTATGCGAAATGACGGTACAATATTTACTGATTGGGAAGTCCACTGCTTTTTGAGAAGCAAAAATATAAAAAACCCCAAGGGTGAATGGTTTGAATGTTCAGTTAAAGAAGTTAAAGTAGCAGTTATTGCCATCAGAACTGGACAGGAAAGTGGAGAAGTTCGTTCTCTTGATTTCAAAATGCGCCCCGAGCAGGTGGCGGCTGTAGAAAAAACAGCAGCCTACTTTAAAAACTTTAGAAAGGAGAATCCGGAAAAACCACCACACTTCCTATGGAATGCGAAAATGCGCTTTGGCAAGACCTTTGCTACCTACCAGCTGGCGAAGAAAATGGAGTGGCGAAGGGTATTAGTATTAACCTTTAAGCCAGCAGTTCAGAGTGCCTGGGAAGAGGATTTAAAAAACCACATCGATTTCAAGGATTTGCAATTTATTTCCCCCAAAGGGAAATCTTTTGGACAAATATCCAAGAAGCGACCGTTCGTTTGTTTTGGTTCTTTTCAGGATTATTTGGGGAAAAATAAAAGCACAGGAGGCATCAAAACTAAAAATGAGTGGGTACATGCCATCAATTGGGATTGTGTTATTCTAGATGAATACCATTATGGTGCGTGGCGTGAAAAGGCTAAGGATCTATTTGAAGCAGAGGACAAAAAAGAAATTGAATTTGCGGAAGGCGTAGGTATTGAAGATTTTGATGAAGAGAGCATGCCAATAACAACGAGTGCCTATCTTTATCTTTCCGGCACGCCATTTAGAGCCATTGCATCAGGCGAGTTTATCGAAGAGCAGATTTTCAACTGGACTTATTCCGATGAACAGCGGGCAAAAGAGCAATGGCGAGGCGATGACAATCCATACGCCCCACTGCCCAGAATGGTGCTTCTTACCTATCAACTGCCGGATGCGATCCGTGAAATCGCCATGCAGGGAGAGTTTAACGAATTCGATTTAAATGTTTTCTTTTCTGCAGAAGGAGTTAGAGAGAAGGCTAAGTTCAAATACCAAAATGAAGTACAGAAGTGGTTAGACTTAATAAGGGGAGCATTTCTAGAGACTACTGTTGATAATCTTAAATTGGGTGCTAAAAAACCGCCAATGCCATTCTCAGATGTTCGTCTTTTGAATGTTTTATCCCATACTTTATGGTTTCTGCCCAGTGTAGCTTCTTGCCATGCCATGCGTAACCTTCTTTCACAGAAACAGAACACGTTTTATCATGATTATCGCATAATAGTAGCTGCTGGTAGCAGTGCCGGAATTGGTGTAGAAGCATTACCGCCCGTACTAAAGGCAATGGGAGATCCCCTAACAACAAAAACGATCACTCTTTCGTGTGGAAAGTTAACAACTGGGGTTACGATTAGGCCTTGGACAGGTATTTTTATGCTTCGTAATTCATCGAGTCCTGAAACATATTTTCAAGCCGCGTTTCGTGTGCAGAATCCTTGGACTATCAAAAATCCTGATAGTATAACGCCAAATCAAGAACAGATTATAAAAGAAGAATGTTATGTTTTTGATTTTGCTCCTGACAGAGCCTTAAGACAAATCGCCGAGTATAGCTGTCGTTTGAATGTTAATGAAGCAAACCCCGAGAAAAAGGTTGAAGAGTTTATCAGATTTTTACCTGTGCTTGCGTATGATGGCAGTTCTATGA
>JBAVNP010000037.1:0-1994 GCA_049691175.1 Sedimentisphaerales bacterium | reverse complement strand
GTGTGACGCCTGGAAGGTTTCTTACGATACCTTCGGCTGGACAAAACTGCACAGTCCGAGAAAAATCTGGCCAGCGTTAAAAAAAGAAAATATCCAAAAGATTATTTTCTGTTGTGCTGCAGGATATACAAAAGCTGATGAATGGCCTGTTATTTTTGAGGTACCTAAGGATTGCCTGAAAGGAACTATCAGACTTTTGGATAAAGCAATGTTCGAACAAAAGAAAATATATCGCATTCCTCCTGACACTTGGGGTGAATTCTCTGGGATGAAGATTGTTACAGATAAAGGTAAATATCTTGTTCTGGCCGGATGGTCTGATAGTAAATATTCCAGGAATAAAGCGATTATTGGTTCTGACTGGGCATCAAGTGAGCTAAGAGAATATCTCAAAAATTGCGGCTGGGTAGACCCAAATAATTAAGCTAATGCAGAAAGCCAATCAGCCCTCGCAAAAACCTTTCAAATAACGGCGATTAAAATTTACTATCGAAGCGATTTAATCTTACTTATCATTTCCTCAGCGGTCTTTTTATAGTTTCAATCCGGCCAGGTGCCGGTGAAAACCTCAGTCGCTGGGCCGGTCATATAAACACAACTGTCTTCCTGCGACCAGTTCAATTGGAGCGATCCGCCGGGAAGATTGGCCGTAACAGCCCTGCCGCACCTGTTCGTCAGCGCAGCGGCTACACAGCAGGCACAGGCACCTGTGCCGCAGGCTAAAGTCGCCCCGCTGCCCCGCTCCCAGGTAATCATCGTAAATTCCTGCGGAGAATCAACCCTTACAAAATGAGCGTTAACCCGCTGCGGGAAAAGCTCGTGATGCTCTATTACAGGCCCTATTTTTTCAAGCTCAATCGCAGATAAATCTTCCGTAAAAAATACCGCGTGGGGATTGCCCATCGAAACGCAGGTCATCAGCATTCGCTGGTTTTTAACATCTATGGCCGCTTCAATTACACTTTCGCCATCAAGCGCAACAGGAATCCGGGCAGGTTCGAGAATCGGCTGACCCATATTAACGCATACGCTCTGGACTTTGTTTTCCCCGTCAATCTGCAGACCAAGCATCAAAACTCCCCTGCCTGTCTCAACCCGCATAGAAACCGGAAAGCTATCACCTCCCGGCACAGAAAATACTTTGCGGCTGGAGCCGAGAGAATGCTCATAGGCATATTTTGCCACGCAGCGGACACCATTGCCGCACATTTGCGCCTCAGAACCGTCGGCGTTGAATATTCTCATTTTGACATCCGCTGTGGTCGAGGGACAAATCAAAATCAGACCGTCGGCGCCTATGCCCCTGTGACGGTCACTGATAATGGTCGCTAAAGACGCAGGGTCTCTAACCGTCTGCTCGAAGCAGTTGACATACACATAGTCATTGCCAAGACCGTGCATTTTCGTAAATTGCATCTAAATATCCCTGAAAACAATAAATCTTCCAGACAATAAGATACAAAAGCAGATGAAAAATTAAAAGGCAAATTTTTTGCCCCAAATGCCCCCTTTTTAAGCCGCCCCAGGATTATTTTGACGAAAACTCCTTTTTGCGGGTATCCATTTGTGCCTTGAGCCTTGCTATTATCGACGAGTGCATTTGCGAAACCCTCGATTCCGAAAGGTCAAGCGTGGCGCCGATTTCCTTCATCGTCATCTCTTCATAATAATACAGGACCAATATGAGCCTTTCAGCGCGGGTCAATCCCTTGGTCAGCAGGTTTTTCAAGTCTCTCTTTTGAGCCTCTATCACCGGCTCTTTGCTTTTTTTGTCCTCAATTATGTCAATTTCACAAATATCGTTATCGCCTTCAGTATCAAGGCTATTGCTCAAAGATACCAGACCGATAGCAGTGGCATCGCGCTGCAGCCGATAAAAATCATCCATATCCATCTCAAGCTCCTCGGCAATCTCTTTCTCAGTCGGCAGTCTGCCAAGATGAGCTTCGAGCGTCTTTGTCGCATTGCCGAGCTGATGAGCACGAGCCCTTACC
>JBAVNP010000036.1:0-2948 GCA_049691175.1 Sedimentisphaerales bacterium | reverse complement strand
GATTTGCCGCTATTACTTCATCGATAATTTTCTCAAGCTCACCCTCATCGCTTTTCTGCAGCAGGTTCAAACTTTCTGCAATCTGCGAAGGAGAGTTTTTGCTTTGCGTCATTTTCTCAAATACTGTAACCGAAGCGGTAGCGCTTATCTGCCCTGCCTCAACCATTTTAGCAAGCTCAGCAAGTTTCTGCGGACTTATTCCAAGTTCCGATACTTTGCAGTTCTTTTCATTGGCGATTTTTAAACCTGTTTGTGTGACGAGGTTGCAAATTCTCTTCGCATCTCCGCCGGCTTTTACAGTATTATCAAAAAACTCCGCTGCCGCCTTGTCTGCTGTCAATACGCCGGCATCATAATCGCTTAAGCCATATTTGCTGACAAAACGGTTCTGCATCATCAGCGGCAGTTCACAGAGTTTAGTTTTAATTTCCGCCAGCCATTTTTCGTTTACGACAACCGGCACTAAATCCGGGTCGGGAAAATATCTGTAATCGTGTGCCTCTTCTTTTTCTCTCTGCAAAACGGTAACTTCCCGTATATCATCCCAACCGAAGGTCTTTTTGTTGCCGCTCTGCATCACCTTGCCGCTGTCGATAAACTCGGAAAGTTGTCTTTGCACCTCGAATGCAACGCTTTTTTCAAGAGCCTTGAAGCTATTAAGATTTTTTATTTCCGTTATCGGCGTTTTATATTCATTGTTATCTTTTTTAATATGAAGATTAACATTCGGCTCAAAACGCATATGCCCCTTTTGCATATCCGCTTCGGAAACGCCGAGGAAGCGAACTATCCTTTGCAGCTCAATTGCAAGCAGCCTTACCTCTTCTGCACTGTTAATATCAGGCTCTGTTACAATCTCTAATAATGGCGTTCCTGCCCTGTTGAGGTCAACCTGCGAAAAATTGCCTTCAGAATGAATATTCTTGCCTGCGTCTTCTTCGAGATGAACCCTTCTGATTCTGATTTTTTTAACTTTTCCATCCGGCAGAGGGATTTCAATAAAGCCGTTTGAGCCGATCGGCAAATCGTATTGGCTAATCTGATAATTTTTCGGCAAATCGGGGTAGTAATAACTTTTTCTGTCCCATTTTGTAAATTCCGCAATTTTGCAGTTAAGCGACATCGCGGTAAGAATCGCAAACTCCACCGCCTGTTTATTCATCACCGGCAGAGCGCCCGGCAGACCCAGGCAAACCGGACAGACCCTGCTGTTCGGTTCTGCCGCAAAAATAAGCTCACAGCCGCAGAACATCTTTGTCCGCGTTGCAAGCTGAACGTGAATTTCCAAACCAACAATAACTTTATAATCGGCATTCGTCATAGTTCAGGTTTTCTTTTATGGAAGTCCGTCTGATTTTCAAACATTTTCGCGATTCGCAATAACTTATCTTCCTGAAAAGTTGACGCGATTATTTGCAATCCTATAGGCAGATTATTTTTATCAAACCCGCAGGGAATACTAATTGCCGGCACACCTGCGAGATTAACGGCGATGGTATAAACATCCAAAAGATACATCTGCAGTGGGTCTGCCATCTTTTCACCGATTTTAAACGCTGTCGTCGGACTTATCGGCATCATAATGCAATCGGCTCTTTGGAACGCAGCGATAAAATCGCTTCGTATAAGGTTGCGCACTTTCAGCGCTTTTAAATAATACGCGTCATAATAGCCGCTTGAAAGCGCATAAGTGCCGAGCATAATACGCCTTTTAACTTCCTGTCCGAACGCCTCTGCTCGCGATTTCGTATATACCTCGATATAGTCGCCTGCTTTTTTAGTCCTGTATCCGTAATGCACGCCATCGAATCTGGCAAGATTGCTCGACGCTTCTGCCGTTGCGATTAAATAATATGCGGCTATAGAATATTCGAAGTGCGGCATCTTTATTTCGATAATTTCCGCACCACTTTTTTTATAAATCTCAATCGCACCTTTTACAGCCGCAACAACTTCACCGTCGGCGCCTTCGAATAATTCCGGCACAACAGCGATTTTTAAACCCTTCACAGGTTCGTCAATTTTGGCAAGATAATCGCATTTAGGCGCCGTCTTTTCGTCAACGCTTGTGCTGTCTTTTTCATCGTGCCCTGCAATAACATTAAGCATCAACGCGCAATCGGCAGTATCTTTTGCCAGCGACCCAATCTGGTCAAGACTCGAACCAAAAGCGACAAGCCCGTATCGCGACACCCTGCCATAAGTTGGTTTTAGCCCCGCGACTCCGCATAAACTTGCCGGCTGCCTGATAGAGCCGCCTGTATCGCTACCTAATGCCGCAAAGCACATCTTTGCCGCCACCGCAGCCGCAGAACCGCCGCTGCTTCCGCCCGGCACTCTGCTTTTATCCCAGGGATTTACGGTTTTCTTTAAACCTGAATTTTCGGTGCTTGAACCCATCGCAAATTCGTCAAGATTTGTCTTACCGACTATAACGGCATCTGCAGCAAGCAGTTTTTCAATCACGGTCGCATTATAAGGTGAGTGGAAATTTTCAAGTATCTTTGATGCGCAGGTAGTTGCGCCGAATGCTGTGCACATATTATCTTTAACAGCTATCGGAACACCCGCAAGAGCGCCGACAGATTTGCCCTTGCTTATTTTTTCGTCAACCTCTTTTGCTTTTCTCAGCGCATCTTCTTTAAAAGTACTCAAAAACGCCCCGATTTTGGCATCGTGTTTTTCTATTTGCATAAAAACTGCCGAGACTGCCTCGCTGCTTTTTACCTCGCCTTTTGCGATTGAATCTCGAAGTTCTCTGCAGGTTAATTTTAGAATGTCTTTCATAATCCGCCGGGTTCTTCCAGAATTTTCGGGACTAAGAAGAATTGCTCATCTTTTTGCGGTGCGTTGGCAAGAGTTTTTTCAGTTCCAAGCGACTGTTTTATCTCATCAGCCCTTAAACAATTATTTATCGGCAAACAGTGCGCCAGCGGCTCGACCTTACT
>JBAVNP010000035.1:0-3623 GCA_049691175.1 Sedimentisphaerales bacterium | reverse complement strand
GCTCGACAAGCCCGGCGTATTTGTTCAAATCGGCACCGCCCTTGCCAAAAATGATATAAGCCTTTCGGGCGTTCTTCAGCACGAATAACACAATACCGGTGATACAGTGCCCGTTATTGTGATAACCCATCAGACCCGGCAGGACAAAATTGCCGCGGCGATTAAAGATCTCGGCAAACTCGATGTCGTCAAAGATAATCCTGTCTGTATAAGAATAGTTGATATACCGGAGGACAATGTTGAGTAAATTCGCAATTATAATTCCGGATGGCGCAGCCGATGAGCCTATAGAACAATTCGGCGGAAAAACCATATTGGAAGCCGCAGAGATTCCGAATATTGACATTATAAGCCAGACCGGCAGACAAGGCCTGGTGCAGACAGTCGCTGAAAAAATGACGCCTGGAAGCGATGTCGCAATGATGAGCCTGCTCGGATACGACCCGCAAAGGTTTTATACCGGCAGAGCGCCAATCGAAGCCGTCGCTATGAATATCCAGCTTGAACCAACTGATTGGGTGTTCAGGTGCAATCTTGTAACCATAGCCGATGATAAAATGGCCGACCACAGCGCAGGGCACATCTCAACTAAAGAAGGAGCAAAAATTATAGAGGACTTAAACAAAACTCTCGGCAGCAAAACAATCAAATTCTATCCCGGCGTAAGCTACAGGCACCTTTGCGTAATAAAAGGCGTTGACTTTGATGTTTATACTGAGCCGCCGCACGATATTATCGGCAGGGAAATTATAAAAAATCTGCCAAGAGGTAAAAACGCAGAAATTCTGCTCGAGCTGATGGCAAAGTCAAGGCAACTGCTGGCAGAACACGAGATAAATAAAGTCAGGCGCGACCTGGGTGAAAACACTGTTAGCTCAATATGGTTCTGGGGACAGGGAAAAAAGGCTGCGATGGAAAGTTTTCAAAATAGATTCGGCTTAAAAGGAGCTGCCATTACAGCCGTTGACCTTGTCAGAGGCCTTGCAAAACTAATTGGTTTCGACCTTATAAAAGTAGCAGGCGCAACCGGCTTTGTGGATACAAATTACAATGGAAAAGCACAGGCCGCGATAGAAGCTCTCGACAAATATGATATTGTTCTTGTTCATATTGAAGGCCCTGATGAGGCCGGGCACGCCGGAAACGCGGAATTAAAGAAAAAGGCTGTCGAGAAAATCGACCAGCACATTGTCGGTCCGGTTTACCAGGCGCTGCAGAAATACGATAACTGGCGAATACTCGTTATGCCGGACCATCCGACGCCCGTCCGCTCACAGGCTCATTCGGGCAAACCTGTGCCTTTCGCTATGGCCGGCACAGGCGTTTCCGGCGTTTTACATAAACCATTCAGCGAGGCAAACGCCGCCCAGACAGGCTTAAAAATTGATAAGGGCTGCGAACTGATGGAATACTTCATAAAAGGCTGACTATGACAAAGAAAAAAGAAATAATCGTGCAGAAATTCGGCGGAACTTCGGTAGCGAACGCTGAAAAAATCAAAAAAGCGGCTCAAAGAGCCATCAATGAGTTCAAGCAGGGAAAACAGGTTGTTATGGTTGCTTCGGCACGCGGAAAGCAGACCGATGAACTTATTAAGGACGCTCTCGAAGTCAATCCCAATCCGCCAAAGCGGGAGATGGACCAGCTTTTAAGCACAGGCGAACAGCAAACGGTTTCACTTGTGGCGATGGCAATCGAAGGAATGGGCTATAAGGCGATAAGCTTCACCGGCGCACAAATTCGAATGATTACCGACAGCGTCCATACAAAAGCCAGAATCAAAAGCATTGACACCGAAAAAATAAAAAAGCAGCTTGATAACGGTAATATCGTTATCGTAGCGGGCTTCCAGGGCGTCGATGAAAATGAAAATATCACAACGCTCGGCCGAGGCGGCTCGGATACAAGTGCTGTTGCCCTGGCCGCGGCGCTGAAAGCCGATACGTGCGATATTTACACCGATGTTGACGGCGTTTACACAACAGACCCGCGAATCTTCAAGGATGCTGTCAAACTTGACCAAATCAGCTATGACGAAGTTCTTGAGATGGCAAGTCTCGGCGCCGGCGTTATGCACGGTAGGTCAATCGAGTTCGGCAAGAAATATAATGTGGTTATTCACGTCCGAAGCAGTATGTCGGATAAAAAAGGAACTTTAATTACTCATGAGGTCCCGAAAATGGAAGGTATTCTTGTATCAGGCGCGACAATTGAAAAAAATCTCGCTAAAGTAAGTATGGTCGGCGTTGACAATAAACCCGGTAACGCAGCGAAAATTTTCGCGCATCTGGCCGAGGCGAAAGTCAGCGTAAATGACATCATTCAAACCGAGGTCAGCAAGGAAAAGGCCAATATCTCTTTCACGGTGAATAAAAACGATTTTAACGATACCAAAAAGGCCGTTGAGACAATCAAGGAAAAGGTCGGCTGTGATAACGTTTTCTACCGCGATGATATCGCTGAAATTTCCGTTATTGGAGTCGGGATGAGAACGCACTACGGCGTGGCAAATATGATGTTCAGCACACTCGCAAAGGAAAAAATCAACATCGATTCCATTACCACAAGCGAGATACGAATTAGTTGTTTAGTCGACAAGGCCCAGGGCGACAAGGCACTTATCAGTGTATGCAAAACCTTTGAGCTTGATAAACCCGTCAATAAACGCAGTTATGTGAAATAACAAATAAATAGCCACAAAGGCACAAAGACACAAACTTTTTAATATATATTATTTTATCTTCGTGCCTTGGTGACTTGGTGGCTAATATGAAAAACAAAAAAATAAAATATGCACAAAGCCGATTGCAGAAGAAAATCCTGCTGCTGTCGGCTCTTTTATTGCTTTCAGCCGTTGTATGGTTCGATAAAACTTTCCATCCCCTTCTTAAAACTTCTGTTCCAGCTTCAATATCGCAGAACAGCGATTGGAACAAATATAACGAAAAAATTTTTGTCGTGGTAAAAGTTGTTGACGGCGACACAATTGATATAAATGTGCCGGATGGTAATTTTCCGGATACCAGAATCCGCCTGCTCGGGGTTGACACACCGGAAACAAAAAATCCCCATACCAAAGTAATGTATTTCGGCCCCGAAGCAAGCAAATTTACTTCTGATACTGTTCTGGGACAAATTGTTTTCGTAGTTATGGATGAGAAATCAAAGCCTCGTGATAAATATCATCGCCTGCTCTGCCATATTAGACTTGCTGACGGCAGGATTTTAAATGAAGAATTGGTTTCGCAGGGTTTTGCTTATGCAGATACTCGTTTCCCCCATAGTTTCTATGAAAAATATATTCGGCTCGAAAAAACCGCAAGAGAAGAAAAAAAAGGACTGTGGGAAAAAGTTACACCAGACCAAATGCCCCAGTGGCGGCAAAAAATTGAAAAATAAACTCTTGCTGATTCTTTCAAGAGTATCGCACCCAAAAAATGGGTGCCTGTCCTCAGTTGCAATGCAGAAACAATATCAACCATTAACTACTTGAACCTATAAGATGAAGAAATGGCGGTTAATCAAGCTTTAGTTTAAGCCAAAAACATCTGGGGCAATAATCCGGCATTGCCAAAGTACCGAGCGTTTTTGCAGATATACGAATCGTTTCTTTATTCATATTT
>JBAVNP010000034.1:0-2402 GCA_049691175.1 Sedimentisphaerales bacterium | reverse complement strand
GTCCTTGATAGCCAGTTGCTTGCGGCCAAGTTCGATTGTCTCACCATCTTCCTTCGCCAAGAGTTCACGAAGATATTTTTCGTAAGTTTCCGTTTGCTTTAATTCGGCTTTTGCGCTCTCCAACAGGTATTTACCGCTATTGGCACGTTCTTTGGTTAACAATTCATCGAAATTTTTATTAACTTCCAGTCGACGCTCGTCGAGACGCTGCTTTAACATATCCAAGAGGTCCGTTTTTTGTTTAAGTTCGGGATTGGTGGGAGCCAAGACCTGCTTTGCAACTATAACAGCCTGTTCCATTTGAGCGATATTGGCGGTCAAACTCTGAGTCATCAGGTCGGCATTGATAAAATCCTGACGAATTTTTATCATATTCTCCGGGTCAGCGCCTTGGCCTTTGCCTTCCTTAAGCACCTCAACTTGTGTCTGAAGTGTTATCTTGCGAGTTTCGGCCTTTGTAAGTTCTGTCTGCAGAGTGGCGACACGCTGGAGCATCATCTGGTGATATTCGTCTAAAGCCTGAGTACCATATTCTTGAGCCAATTCACGGATAACCTGCTGCTGTTTTTCCAACTTGCTCGACAAAGTTCTTGCTTCATTTTCCAGTATAATCAGGCTTTGATCTCCTCCTTTGGTTTCCTCATCCACTATAATACCCATATATGCTCGAACAAAAGAATCCACTATTTGTCCCATTTCCTTTAGATCGGTACCTTTCATACTTATTTTTATCAATTCGCTTTTACGCTCAGGTGTAACATACAAATCGCCTTTAAACACCAGATCCTTTATCGCAGCGATTAGTTCGAGATTCTGTTTGCCCGCTGGCTTATTCTTCAATTTTATATCATTCGGTCCTCCAAAAATTTTTAGGTTTTTATCAGCTAAGTCGTCTGCAACTCTTTGCATTACCTGCTCACTTGTTATAAGGTCAGCCTGAGTATTCTTAAAGTTGTCATACATAGGGATTACACCCTCAGAATCTCGGTCTCCAAACAAAATGCTGGGGATAATCGGTGCAACCCGAATTGCTGCTGTGGATTCATAAGCGGATTTTCCAAAAAGCCATAATACCGGTATGCCGATTGCACAAATTGACAAACATGTTATCACAACTATACGCCATCGTTTTAATATAGGCATAAGCATATTCGCTGAAGCATTCGTATCAGCAGCAGGCATTTCAGCATAAACAATATCCTGCGGCAATTGCTGTTCATAACGTTTTTCAATCATATCCATTTTTTACCCTCCGATAAAATGTCCGGTACCGGACTACTTATTCGCTGACGCGATTCGTTTTTCTGTTTGAACCGTCATAATTTTTGTCAATAGCCAGAACTCTAAAATAACTATACCTATAGCCAAAGGCATCATTGCATAACCGCCGAAATCATGAAACATTTTCTCCCAATATTCACCTTTAAGGACAGTGAAAGCAACCGATGTAATTGCCAATCGAATGGTATTGCACAATAGAGCGATTGGAAGACATGAAACAAAAATCATCATTTTTTCCCACCATGTCCGTTTACTTAGCAAAACAATAAAACCACCTACCACAAAAAAGGCTATAACCATTCTTAAGCCGTTACAGGCTTCCGCCACCGCAACAGTTGTACCATTTATGTCAATTATGTTACCTTCGCGCACAACATCATAACCCATCACCTCAAGACAGAATACCGCTGACGATGTTGCCCAACCTTGTAAAGGAAGCACTAAAGAACTACGAACTGATAGTGGAAGAGGCAGCATCAGAAACAAAAAAATCAGCGTGGAAAATACCTGCCGGAAAAGTTGCCATCCAAACAACAAGAGCACTAATGCCGAAATGCTGACCACTATTGAGAACCTCTCCATAGAGATATACATAAAGAACAATCCAAAAAAATTTATTGCCTGTGCTGCAAAAAAAACAGGCAAACCCCACAATGACGGTTTTATGCTGCAAGAAGCGATTTGTTCCCGCTTTGTCCACAAAACATATACAGCAAGAAAAGGAACTAACAGACCGCTGGAATACTCATCGCTCCGTTGCCAAATATTCCAGAGATCCTTAACATTAAACCAGTATGACCAGACAAAAACTACTAAAAGAAAACCAGCAACTGCCCAGCGAAGAATGTTCTTTTTGCCTGTACCAACAGACTGTAACTTATTTACTTTGCTATTAGCGGCACCTGATACACTGTCTGCTAAACTCTTCAAAATTCCTTTGGGATGAGCCAATACGGCCTTCTCTTGTAAAATACTGCCGGATCGTACGACTGACTGGTTATCAATTACACATTTTTCAACCTTGCAGTCTGATCCTACCTGCGAATCGTCCCAAAGTACACTATTGACTATCAGACTGTTTTGGCCAACCTTTGCATTACGGCCGATTACTGTCGGTCCAA
>JBAVNP010000033.1:0-7723 GCA_049691175.1 Sedimentisphaerales bacterium | reverse complement strand
TAAGTCGCACAATATCGGCAATAAAGTAATCCTGTCATTACTTTGAGCTTTTGCGTGCTGCACGGCGACGGTCCTCTTCTTTCAGGAAGCGTTTGCGGATCCGAATCGAATTTGGACAAACCTCGACAAGCTCATCGGACTGGATATACTCCATCGCCAGTTCAAGGCTCATCTTTCTTGCCGGTCTGACCTGCGCCGCCTCGTCTTTGCCTGTCGACCGCATATTGGTAAGCTGTTTGGCTTTCACCGGATTCACAGGTATATCGTTATCCTTGCAGTGTTCGCCGACCACCTGACCCACATATACCGTTTCGCCCGGCTCAACAAAAAATATGCCTCTGTCGTATAAAGCGTCAAGCGCGTAAGCCGTAACCTGGCCGGTAGTGGTCGCAATCATAACGCCTGATTTTCGCTGAGGAATCGAGCCTCGCATCGGCTCATATTTTTCAAACGAATGATGCATAATTGCCTTGCCCTGCGTTGCGTTCATCATCCTGGCGTTCAGACCGAACAGGCCGCGGGACGGTATCAAAAATTCCATATGTATAAAACCGCTTGCGCCGCTTTTGGCGTCCATTTTAATCACTTCGCTCCGCCGTTCGCCCAGAAGACTCATCACTGAGCTTTGACAATCAAGGGGACAATCAATCGCAAGCAGTTCTATCGGTTCGTGATGTATGCCGTCCATTACTTTCAAAATAACTTCCGGTTTTCCGACGCAGATTTCGTATCCTTCACGCCGCATATTTTCCAGCAGTATTCCAAGATGCATCAGGCCTCTGCCGGAAACAGTAAATTCCTCAGGCGTCTGTCCCGGTTCCACTCTTAACGCGACATTATGCTGAAGCTCTTTTTCGAGTCTTTCGCCGATTTGCCTGCTGGTAACATATTTGCCGTCTCTGCCCGCGAAAGGCCCGTCGTTGACCCTGAACGTCATCGACATTGTCGGCTCATCGACGGCAATAACGGCAAGCTTGGAAGGATTATCCGCACAGGCGATAGTGTTGGCGATATCGACGGGGTCAAGACCTGATACCGCGCATATATCACCTGCTAAAACGACAGGAACCTGCTTTCGACCCAGACCATCAAATAGATGAACCTGCATAACCTTTTGCAGAGTATGCACATTATTAGCATCTATCACTGTAACGTTCTGCCCTTCGGCTATCCGTCCTGCGAAAACTTTGCCTATTGCGATTTTGCCGACATAATCCGAATATTCAAGACTGGTTACCAGCATCTGCAGCGGAGCGTCAGGATTAACCTTCGGCGCAGGAACATTTTTAATGATGGTCTTGAATACGAGCTGCATATTGTTGGTCTTTTTTGCGGGGTCTGTCGTCGCCCAGCCTTGCCTGGCAGATGCGTAAACAACAGGAAAATCGAGGGCCTTATCGTCGGCGCCAAGCTGAACAAGCAAATCAAATACTTCGTTGACAACCTCGTGCGGTCTGCTGTTTTCACGGTCTATCTTGTTGACTACGACTATAGGTCTTAATTTATTTTCCAGTGCCTTGGTCAGGACGAATCTTGTCTGCGGCATAGGCCCTTCGAAGGCGTCAACCAAAAGCAGAACGCCGTCGGCCATTTTCAAAACACGTTCAACTTCGCCGCCGAAATCGGCGTGGCCGGGTGTGTCAATTATATTGATTTTATATTCAACCCCTTTGCTGTTCGTATAATAAATCGCGCAGTTCTTACTGAGAATTGTTATGCCGCGCTCCCGCTCGATGGGGTTTGAATCCATAATCAAGTCGTGCTCGCTGCCGGCCAGTTTATCGAGCTCCTCGGTGCGAAACATCCCGGACTGATACAGAAGCTGGTCAACCAGCGTTGTCTTGCCGTGGTCAACGTGGGCGATTATCGCTACATTACGAATATAATTTGAATACATAAAAAAGCTCAAAAAGTTTAGTCAATAAACAGGACTTGCTTTAATCCCTTTTATGAAAGGAAGTTATTCTATGCGGTCGGCCGGCAAATGTCAATCTGATTCTTAATCCAGGTAATTAACACCAAAATAATATACTCAATTTCAGATTCACTTAGCGATTTGTGCGGAGCGATTTTGTGCCATTTGAAGAGGCATTTTCTACAGCAGGCAGCGGTCGCGTGCTGAGCAATAAAAACAGGATGGCCCTTCATCGGCGTTTGCTTACCGTCATTTTTCGGCTCTGCGGGTGCAAGGCGTTTTAAAACAAAATCCCTGGCGTGCTGCTCAATTGTCTTAATACCCCTTTGTTTTATGTATTCAATATCAGCAGGTTTGAGTTTAAATCCGCTCCTGAATTTCGACCTTGAAAGTTTCTCAAGAAGATTTTTAAAATCTCTCATTATTTTACCAGCATAGCATCAGCAAGCTTTTTAGCCGCCGCACCGCCGAAAAGAAGCTCAACAAGTTTTAGCGAAAATTCAAGTGCCATTCCCGGCCCCTGAGAAGTTACGCAATTTCCGTCAACAACAACACGCTGATTTACGGCAGAAGTATCCGGCAGTTTGTTTTCCATACCGGGATAACAAGTTGCCTTTTTGCCGGCTAATAATCCATGATGCGCAAAAACAATCGCAGGCGAGGCACAAATAGCGGCATATAACCTGCCGGACTCTTTTTGCTTTTTAAGCATTTCTGTAAGCTCCCTGTTGTCGCGGAGGTGTTCAGCTCCCGGCATACCGCCCGGCAGGGCTATCAGGTCGTAACTTTTGTCAATACAATCACTTATCAGGCAGTCAGCGGTAATTTTAACCTTCCTGGCAGTTATTATTTCGCGTTTTTGCACCGAGGCAATCGTCAAATCGGCCCCTGCCCGCCGCAGGCAGTCAATTATCGTTATCGCCTCTAATTCCTCTATCCCATCCGCAACGGCTATAAGTGCTTTTTTGCTCATAATAGGCCTCCCGAATTAACCAGAATTTCAACTGTATTTTAAGCAGTTTTTTTTGTTGATTGCTACAAAAAAATATTTAGAATAATAATGGGGCTGTAAAAAAACCGTATCCTGAAAAAACAGACTTGTTCTGAGCTTGTCGAAGAAACGGAGGTAAAAAATGATGAAGAAACTATATCTAATCACGGTTACCCTCTTAGCCGCGGCAGCGGTTTTAGCAGGGAGCAATAAGAATATGGTCCAGATTAAAGGCTCGGACACTATGGTAAACCTCGGCCAGGCCTGGGCTGAGAAGTATATGGAACAAAATCCAACAGATTTCATCTCTGTAACCGGCGGCGGGTCCGGCACAGGACTATCGGCGCTTATAAGCGGAACCTGCGATATTGCGATGAGCTCAAGAAATATTAAAGACAAGGAAATTGAGTTAGCGAAGAAAAAAGGAATAAATCCTTATGAAATAAAAGCCGCCCTTGACGGCGTGGCCGTAGTAGTCCATCCGAAAAATCCCGTCAGCAAACTCACTCTCGACCAGTTAGCGGGCATCTTCACAGGCAAAATCACAAACTGGAAACAATTAGGCGGTTCTGACAGTCAAATCGTTATCCTTTCCAGAGAGGTAAACAGCGGCACTCACGTTTATTTGAAAGAGCACGTTCTAAGAAGAAACGACCCCGCTTCTACTGCCGAGTTTGCACCATCAGCACTTATGCTGTCTTCTTCGCAGGCGATTGCCGATGAAGTCGCAGGCAACCCGGCCGCAATAGGTTACTACGGTATGGGCTATATCAGTGATAAACAAAGGGTAATCTCCGTTGCGAAAGATCCGAATTCTGAATTTGTTGCTCCGACAGTTGAAAATGTAATAAGCGGAAAATACCCCATATCGCGTCCGCTGCTGCTTTATACAAACGGCCAGCCGCAGGGACAGGTAAAGAAATTTGTGGATTTTGCCCTTTCAAAAGAAGGTCAGGATATTGTCGTAAAAACGGATTTTGTGCCTGTCGTTAAATAAAGGACTATGCGTCCCGTTAGACCTATTTTAAATTTATACAACGCTTTAATTAAAAAAGAAGGTCTAACAGGATGTAAAGAAGTTTAACAGGATGTTAAAAAGGTCTAACGGGATGCGTAAGTTTAAGGAATTCATAATTGAAAAACTAATCCTCATCTGCGGATTGGCCTGCATATTTTTTGTCGCTTTGATTTTCCTGTTCCTTCTCAAAGAAGGACTTGCGGTGTTTAAAATTATCTCTCCTTCAAAATTCCTCCTCGGCAGAAAATGGTATCCCATTTCCGAACCGCCCCAGCTCGGCATCCTGCCGCTGATTCTCGGCTCACTGCTGGTTACGCTTGGCGCAGCGGTGATTTCCGTGCCAATCGGTGTGGCTTGTGCCATTTATATCGCGGAAGTCGCGCCAACAAAATTAAAAGAAATTCTTAAAGCCGGGATCGAACTTCTGGCCGCCATCCCCAGCGTAGTATTGGGTTTTATTGGTATGGTGACGCTTGTGCCGTGGGTAAAAAATATTTTTCACCTTCCGACAGGACTTACGGCCTTGTCCGGCTCGATAATGCTCGCCTTTATGGCGATGCCGACGATTGTTTCCATTGCGGAAGATGCTCTTTATTCCGTGCCTAAATCATATAAGGAAGGTGCTTTGGCGCTGGGCGCGACGCGCTGGCAGGCAATCTGGCGGGTTATTCTTCCTGCGGCATCGAGTGGAATCTTGGCAGCGGTTATGCTCGGTATCGGCAGAGTCATCGGCGAAACAATGGCCGTTATGATGATTACCGGAAACGCCGCGGTAATACCGCACAGTATTTTGCAGCCAGTCAGGACGCTGACCGCGACAATCGCTGCGGAGATGGGCGAAGCGGTCGTTGGAAGCGAACATTATTTCGCATTATTCGCCATAGGTATTGTTCTATTTGTTATAAGTTTTGCAATCAACGTAACGGCAGATGTATTCCTGCACAGAAGAAAATGGTAGATTCTAAAAAAACAGAAAAAATAGCGTTCTTTTTCCTATTTCTGGCGACGATGCTTATCGTTGTGCCGGTCGGCCTGATTGTTGTCATTATCGTTCAAAAAGGTATGGGGGCGATAAGCTGGCAGTTTTTAACAGATGTTCCGCGGCAGGGGATGCGGGCGGGAGGAATTTTCCCCGCCATTGTCGGAACCGTTTACCTTGTTTTGGGCTCAATTATTTTCGCTTTGCCGGTAGGACTGCTCGCAGCTATTTATCTGAGTGAATACGCAAAAGACAATTACCTGACACGGATAATCAGACTTGCGATTGTGAACCTGGCGGGTGTGCCGAGCGTCGTTTATGGTCTTTTCGGCCTGGCAATTTTTGTCGTCTTTTTCAAATTCGGCACGTCAATTCTTTCCGGCTCGCTCACTTTAGGGATTATGATTTTGCCGGTTATAATCACTACCTCACGCGAGGCTCTTGAAAGCGTTCCCTATTCATTCCGCGAAGCAAGCCTGTCTTTAGGCGCAAGCAAATGGCAGACGATACGGCATATAGTCCTGCCTAACGCCGTCCCCGGCATATTGACTGGGACAATCCTCGGATTGGGAAGGGCGGCGGGGGAGACAGCGCCAATCCTGTTTACCGTCGCTGCTTTTTATCTGCCGCAGCTGCCAAATAGCATATTCGACCAGGCAATGGCGCTGCCGTATCATCTTTACGTAATCTCAACTCAGGTGCCGAACGTCGATGAAAAAATAAGATACGGCACAGCTCTTGTCCTTTTGTTTCTGGTTCTGTTTATGAATCTGATAGCTATCATTATCCGTTACCGGTTCAGAAAGCAGAAAAAATGGTAAAAACTAAAATTGATATAAAGAATCTGAGTATCTGGTTTGGTGATATACCGGCAGTAAAGAATCTCAGTATAAAAATATATGCCAATGAAATCCTGAGTGTCATCGGGCCTGCCAATAGCGGAAAGACGACATTTTTAAGAATGCTCAACCGTCTTAACGAACTCGAGACAAACTTCAAAATGAGAGGCCGGATAGAATTCGACGATAGAGATATTATGAAAATGAATATCGAACTGCTGCGGAAAAAAATAGGTATGGTTTTTGCCCTGCCTTTGCCGCTGCCTCTGTCTATTTTTGACAACATCGCTTATGGTCCAAGAATGCACGGCACAAAAAATAAAAAAGAGCTGCTCGAAATAGTCGAACAGGCTCTCCAGAAAGCGTATCTTTGGGATGAAGTCAAAGACAGGCTAAATATCTCGGCATTTAAATTATCAGGCGGCCAGCAGCAGCGGCTTTGTATCGCGCGAACGCTGGCGGTTGAGCCGGAGGTGATTTTATACGATGAGCCTTGTTCGGGTCTTGACCCCATATCGACGGCAAAAGTAGAAGAAGCGATGCTCAAACTCAAACAGGATTATGTGCAGGTGCTGGTAACCAATAATGTTAAACAGGCCGCCCGCGTCGGCGACAACACAGCGTTCTTCCTGAGCGGGGAACTAATCGAAGTCGATAAAACCGACAAAATATTTACTATCCCGTCGGATAAGCGAACAGACGACTATATCAGAGGAAAATTCGGATAATGGATATACAAGTTGACAAATTGGATCTCTGGTATGGCGATTTTCAGGCGCTGATAAACGTCAGCGCTGTTTTTGCGGAAAAGCAAATCACGGCGATAATAGGGCCGTCCGGCTGCGGCAAGTCAACGCTGCTGCGAACCTTCAATAGAATGAATGATTTAATCGAAGGCGTGCGCACAAGCGGCCAAATCCTGATTGACAAAAAAAATATTTTCGACCGTGATGCGGATTTAGTCTCGCTGCGCAAGAAGGTCGGTATGGTTTTCCAGAGGCCCAACCCCTTTCCGCTGTCAATATATGAAAACATAGCCTTCGGCCTGAAAATTCATAACTCCGTAAAGAGAAATATGCTGAATGAAACAGTTGAGCAAAGCCTTCGGCAGGTTGACCTGTGGGACCATCTGAAGGACAAGCTCAAAAAACCGGCTTTCAGTCTTTCGCTGGAACAAAGACAAAGGCTTTGCATTGCCAGATTGATTGCGGTAAAGCCGGAAATACTCCTTATGGATGAACCCTGTTCCGCACTTGACCCGCAGGCAACGGCGAGAATTGAGGAATTAATGCGAGAACTTAAACGAAAGTTTACTATAATAATAGTAACCCATAATATGCAGCAGGCCGCTCGCGTTTCGGATGAGACCGGATTTATGCTGCTGGGCGAACTGGTAGAATTCGGCCAAACAAAAGATATATTTACGAAACCGAAAGATAAAAAAACTGAAGACTATATAACAGGCAGATATGGTTAAGGAGAGATAAAATGGAAAGACATTTTGACGACGAATTAAAGGAATTGCGCAAAGATGTTCTGAAAATGAGCGACCTTGCCCGGAATGCGATTTCCAGGTCTATCGAGGCCTTGAAAAACCGCGATAAAGTCCAGGCCCAGAAGGTTATTGACAATGACGGCAATATTGATGAATTGGAGCTTGTGATTGATGAGAAATGTATAGATTTAATTGCTCTCTATCAGCCGATGGCGACGGACCTTCGCTTTATTACTACGGGAATGAAACTTAATGCCGAGATTGAACGCATCGCCGATTTGGCCGTCGATATTGCCCAGCGGGTGCTTGAACTGGCTGATAAGCCGCTGGTGAAACCTCTTATTGATATTCCGAGGCTGTCCGATGTGGCGCAGAATATGGTGCGCGAGGCGATAGATTCGTTTATCGAAAAAGATGTCAGCCTGGCCAATAAAGTTATGGCATCTGATGAAGATGCGGATGGGCTTCGTAACAAAATCTGCGCAG
>JBAVNP010000032.1:0-6390 GCA_049691175.1 Sedimentisphaerales bacterium | reverse complement strand
TAGTCTCAATTGCGAAAGTTGCGTGGATGGCAGCTGCAAATCTTACTGCGACCCGAATCATCCGTGCGATGGACAGGGCAGTTGCGTATATATGGACTTGATTTCGCCGGGAGAAAATGCGGAAATGTCTTTTGATTCATCAGATTCGGGAAATTTAGAGATTGCAATTGAGATCAGTATATCTTCAGGAAACGTTAGTACCGGTGATATAAGTGTTGATTGTGACAACATCGGAGATTCTGTAAAGAGTATCGGACCCGTCACCAAGGAAGGAAATATCTACAAAGTTACGATTACATATGCAGGTTTGCCGACGAATAATTCGGACTTTGGCTACAAGACGATTAAAATACGTTATAAAGGAATTGAAATAGGTAAAAGAAAAATTAAAGTATTTTTTCCAAAATATGGGAAAAACCATCCAGGCGAAGGCAGCGGAGAAACGCCTAACTGGTATTACTACTGGAAACAAACAAATGCACATTATGGAAACTGTCAATATGATGAACCTGCCGACCCAAAGTTACAAGGCGGCTATACCGATTGGGACGCTCCAAACTATACGTCGTATGTCTGCCAAGATACTCCTATACACTATACACCGGGCTCACCAAGTGATAATAACGAAGTTCCATTAGATGGCATAGATACATTTGCATGGACATGCCGTCATGAGTGGAGACATCATATAAGTCTATTAGCCTGGTGGGGTGCCGGAGGTTATGTTGCCGCTCAAGACATTGATCGTGACTTAATTCCAGATAATTTGGAGAATGGATTTACTGTCGCAGACGGGGGGCCTTTCGACCCCAATAAATACGATACCTATGACCAGGATTGGCCACCCAATGACGATGAGCGTTACACTGTCGTAACTCAAGACCATTGGCAAAAAGGTTCCGCAGATAATGAGGATTGGGCTAATCCTGGACATCAATCGCAGTAATAGATAAAATAAAAGCAAAATGAAAATAGAAAGATTTAATGATGAGGTTCATTATGAAAAAGAAAAAAAGAATATTGGTATTTGTTATTTTTTGTTTTGTATTTATATTTATTAGTTTGATTAATGCAGAGCCAAATGCATCGCAATCGCAGGAATCCAAGGCGGAACGATTAACAACACAATTAGTCAATGGGCAAGAAATGGATAATACCATTCACGCTTTAGTAGCTATCGGAGACCCGGCAATCCCTGCTTTGACGAGGCATTTCAAGGCAGAAAAACAGGATTTTTCTCTACGGCATACAATTATTCGGATAATGGGAGAGATAGGAACAGATAACGCAAAAGAGAGCCTGAAAGAAATTGCGATAAGTAAAAATGATATAAATCCAAATTTGAAAGGCTGGGCTGCTCATCATTTCATTAAATTAATTCGAAATAAAGAAGAAGCTGTTCCTCTAATAGACTCTAATGATATTGACGTCCGGAGTGAAGGACTTAGAGCAATTCAAGGCATTGAATTGGATGCAAATTTAGTTTCCAAGGTCGGGGTTTTTCTTACAAATAATGAACAAGCGATTCGCTGGTCCTCTATCTCTGTTTATGAAAAAGATCCTTCGCAAAATTTTTACAGGCAAAAAATAGATTTCATTTTACGAGCAGTGGACAAGGTATATACTTATACAGATGCTAATAAAGTTCCTTTCAGAGCATATTATACTTTCGCTCAACTTGACCTTCAGAATTATATTAATGCACTTTCAAATATGAATGGGCCATTAAGTTCATTGCAGGTGATTCATCGAGAAACCTTGACCGAACTTGCCGGAGATGTCCTGATAATCGCACGTGCCAGTAAAGGTGATAAATCAGTGAAAAGCGATATCATCTCTATAATCAAAAATAGAAAAGAGATGCTATTAAGATTGCGAGCAGTAGACAGTATGGAAAAAATAGGTTCAGCGGAAGACATTGAATTTCTCCAATCGGTGGCAAATACAGACCCTTACTGCTACACAGGTTCAGGAGACGTTCCTACTCCCCCAGGACAATCTGGAATACATTATCCTATACGTGAAGTAGCCAAAGGAGTTATTCAGAAAATAAGCAAAAAATAATCTCGGAGGAATAACACCTAATTGGCATTACTATCGGAGGCAGGAAAAAATCCGCAATTCGGATAGCGGTGAAATTGCAATTTTTCAGATTTTATACTGCTCTTTTAAAAAGTAAATATGAAGCAGGGCAAACAGACGGCAGCCTGTGCGTACTATTGCTGGCTTGTGATGAAAGCCGACGGCGATGAGGGTCGAATGGGGTTTATAAATAATATGTATAAGCGGTGCGGGAGGTGCAATAATGAATAAACAATCAGTCTTAATTTGCTTATCTATAATTGGTGTTTTCTGTATGATAGCATCAGCCTGTATTTGTCCGCCTTGCCCACCCTGTTACCATTTAGCATCAGGTTATCCTAACTGCGGCTGTGGATATAATTGCGGCAGCAGTTCCTGCTGTAGTGGCTCCTGCTGCAGCGGTGTTTGCTGTGATGGTAAAACGTGTTATAATCCGGCAGCAGAGCATTGTTGCAACAATGGAACCGGAAAAACCTGTCCCAACGGGAAATCCTGTTGCGGCAGTTCGTGCTGCGATAGTCTCAATTGCAAAAGTTGCGTGGGTGGTGAATGTAAAGTTTGTGGTGGCGACCCGAATAAATGCTGCATAAATGGAGAATGTAAACAGAAATGTGATGATAAAACATGTTATAATCCCGATATAAGACAATGTTGTGGCCATGGAGATGGAAGTACCTGTCTTAATGATGAAAAGTGTTGCGGTGATAACTGCTGCGAATGGTATGAAATATGTTGCAGTGGAAATGGGCTACATAATTGTTGCGACCCATTAGAATGTGAAAGCTGTAATAACGGCGACTGCGAGGTTCTTGAAGTAACCTGTGAGAGTGCCCGCGAAGGGTGCCTGGAGGGCGGAGCTTGTGGCGGGGCTTATCACAAAGAAATACAGGAATGCACCTCATATCCAATGTGTGTAGAGGGTGGATTTGAAGATTTTTATATATGCATTTGGCATATATCGTGTGAAGATGAAAATTGTGAGTTTGAACTGACTATCGAATGTTATTCGGGAGGCAATGGATGTAAACCGGGGGGTGGCAGTCCAGGTTAATTTTTAGGAGAAAATTTTATGAAAAACACATTAGTTTTATGTTTAACAGCAATTTTATTTGAAGTGTTGAGTCCTGCAGCAATACTGGCTATTACCACAGAGGATATCGTTTCTCAATTGGAGCAAAAAGAACAAAGCATAAAAAGCATTCACGGCAAGTTTAACGTACGGGCTCAAAACCTGATGAATGATGGGAATACGGTGGAGATTGAGGAGCAATATGAGTGGGCAAAAAGGGACAACATTCAAAAGCTGATCAGAGAATATAAGTCCATACCGGAAAAATTTGAACAGAAAGAACCGTACAAAGAATGCCCAAACTGTCCTAATATGATAATGCGAACAGCGATTGAGAAAGAAATTCGTGCATTTGATGGAAATGTTACAAAACTTTTCTTGCCGGGTAGCAATAGTGGTAGGGTTTATATTGGAGACCAACAATTGCTTTTAGGGAAAATGCCTGCGGATTGGTTGTTGTCAAGAGTTAAGAAAAAACCTTTATCGGCTTTTTTAAAAGAAGACTGTACATTCCTGAAGTATGTGGGAGATGTAAATTTAGAAGGTCGGATATGTCATTTGCTGGAGTTTACCACTCCAAAGTCTAATGGGAAATTGTACGTGACCGACGAACAGGGATTAGTACCGGTTAAATACGAGAGCAATATAACAAATCACAAACTTTCTTACAACACACGGGGAGAATATATATACTGCGAATTCAAGCATTATGGAAATATTACTATGCCAACAAAGGTTATCGTAAACGTCTATCGTGTTTACCCTGACAGAGAGCAACTTGCCATAAAAGAAGTTTTTACTGTAGAGCAATTGGAGATAAATAAACAAATTCCAGATACTGAGGTTCTTCTGCAATTTCCTGCTGGTACGCATGTTCATGATTCAGTAACAAATAAGAATTATGTTGTCAATTAACTGCTGCAGTAGTCTCAGTTGCGAAAGTTGCGTGGGCGGCGAATGTAAAGTTTGTGGTGGCGATCCTAATAAGAAATGCTGTAATGGCTCTTGCTGTAATAAGTTCTGGACTAAAGAAACTATTTCTGCTACTACTGAGCCATGCCCGAGTTGCACTGGCTCGGGGAATTGTTCTGGAACGACGACAGAGATGGAAAGTTATGATGTTTGTAAAATTGCTGAACCAGGTGAAGGTGAACATTGCGACTGTGATAACACTACGGTGCTAAAGATAGTAGGATATATTTATCCATGCAGAACACTCTGGAATGAGGCTAAGATAGCTTTGTGTATTTTGCAGGAACTTCGCTGTGAAGTAACCTGTTATACACAAGGCCCAGCCGCGTGTTTTAACTGTATTGCGGGATTTGGAACAGGTTGTTGTGCAGATGGATGCGAAATCTGCGATTTTATTGTGGGCTGTGTAAAAGATGGTAGTGATCCCTATCAGGTCACACCGGTATATAAAACGGTATTTTCAGGTTTTGGCTGTTAGTGGTTCTATACAATAAAATATATTAAAAATTCATTTTAAAATGAATTAAATAAAAAGGAGTTACGATGAAAAAGTTAAATATTCTAGCATTGGTGATTTTAGCCTATGGTTCTGCATCCGCTGCAGAAAAAAACAACGGTATTCCTACTCAGGAACAAGTGCAGAAATTAGCAGCGGCTGCATGGGGGAAACCCATCGAAAGTATAGACGTTGCTTTCTACGAAGATTATACGAAAGTTCCACTACCTATCGAGCAGATACGAAAGGAAGTTGAGAAAATTGCTGATATGGAATTCAAAGGTCGTTCACTTGATGAACTTGAACCTTATGAAATTGAAAGACGCAATAAAAATATAGAGGGTAACTGCAAAATTCGACTCGAAGGCCAGAAGTTTCCTCGCAAGATAAAAAGTTTGGTAAGGATATCAGGCGATAAACAGCGAATTGATTTTGTAAAAGTTGGGCCGAATGAACCACTGGAACCAAATACGCCTTTTGTCCATACCTTCATAAATACAAAAGATCCTAATACAGGCGATTTTGTGAGTTATCACTATGCGGGGGATATGAATACGGTCTTTGTCAATACTACAAAATGGACTAAAGATACTATCGCTCAATTTGCAGGTATGCCGGTTGCGGGAGCATTACAAGCATTTCTTGGCATAGATCAAGGTGGAAGTACTCTAACAATGCCAAATTATATTCCCGACTCGAACAAAATGGATAAGCTTGCAGAAACTGGACTTATTTCTATAGAATATATAGGAGGAAAGAAAGTTGAAAAACCGGGGACAAATAAAATTAGTATTTATTCTAACCCGAAGGCTTCGGGCTCAAGAGATATAATTGAAATTGGCGACCCAAATTATTCTCCCACGGCTGTTTTGACTTGTGATAGAGAGGATTATTCACGAGTTTATCGCACAGAATTTCATATCCCTACAACGAATCAACTTATATATCTTCGTGAGTGTGACAATTTTGATTCAAACGGATTTCCACATAATATAACTGAAATAAAATATGATAAAGACGGCAATTTCGTGGAAAAATCGGTTTATAGAATTATAAAGGTTGAATTGAATCCTTCGATACCGCCTAATGTATTTGAATTTAATCCGCCGGAGGATTACAAGATTGTGAAAACTGATGCTAATGGTGTCAGCAGGACAATACGCGAAAGCAGGCTTGAGCATGGTATGAGGCTGGTTGAGGAAGCCAAAAATGCGAAAAATGTTGCAACATTAAAGGAACTGCTTGGATATGAGATGTGGCAGGTAAGATTAATCGCGTTGCAGGAAATAGAGACGCTTTCGGCGAAAGACAAAAAAGATTTGAAAGAAGCCGCAATACTGCTCAAAAACGATGAAAATCCAATAATTCGTGAACAGGCTGGAACCATTCTCAATCGTTTTAAATCGCAAGACCCTAACATAAAATAAAAAAGGTATAAGGATATAGCCGGTTTGAAGGAGGAAAAATCCGCGGTTCGGATAGTGGCAGGACGGATTTTATTTTAGGCCTGACAGGGACGGAGTGTTGACTTTTGCATCTTTTTTGATTGTGCAAATCTTCTTATAGTTCTTTTAAAAGTAGATAGAGGAATTATTGCAGACCGACCTGCATCATCGTTATGCGGCAAATATGCATTGGCTTATCGCGGATAGTTATGAAAAGCTCAAGGCCGCCGGCGATGTAAATGCCGCTGAGGCAGATGCTGTTATTGAATGGGGTTATCAGACATTGTTTGATAATTATCCTGATTGCAGCATTATAGATTATGCCG
>JBAVNP010000031.1:0-6292 GCA_049691175.1 Sedimentisphaerales bacterium | reverse complement strand
AGTTTGCGTGGCTTCATAGTCCCCCGAATCAGCTACTTCGTCTGCATTGTTGCTTGCTCTGACGTAAAGCGTTACTTGTGCATCAGTGTCGCCGTTTGCGTATGTTATAACTAAAGATTGCGAGAGGAAGGTATCGTAAGTTTTATAAACGTCTGAACTACTGGCAGCTACAGCTCCAGGAGTAGGGCCGGTTTTGGTGGAGCCATCGCCGTCGAACGACAGTTTGTATTCTGTGACAAGAGTATCGTAGGGCGGAGAACCGGTTGTACGATGCAATTGAGGATTCGTTGTGATATGGTCAGCGGTGATTACGGCTTCAGTAACATTTACATCTAATATATCAAAAATAACAGTAGCACTGCCTTCCGGGGCATCAGCGTGCCTGGCAATTGGAGCATATTCAGACTGTGCATCGAGGTCAATATTGGGAAAATCGGACCGCCACTTGTATGCTTTCTCAGCGTCGCATATAACCGTTGACAGAAAGGTCAGTGCCAATACTACGCTAACAACATAGCGGTTTATCCGTTTCATTTGCCAATAACTCCCAATGAAGCGTTATTATTCTTCTTCGGAATTGCTGATGTAGGCGGCATCTGTTCTTTTTTAACATTGAGCAGGTTGATTACCTCCTGCAGCATCTGACGTTCCTGGTCTGTTTCAAGCGGATTATCAAGGTAAGACAGATTTACATCGTCGATTTTGCGAGCGATGTCTGCCGGCTGCTTTGAATTATTGAACAAATTAACTATCTCGTTTAGAGATTTAATTTTCTCCTTTGTGTAACGCTGCTTTTTGTCATTTTCCTTTCGTGCATAAAACGCAGGGGCGCGTAACTTCTCAATTTCGTTGGGTTCGTTAATCAATGAGTGACGGTCGGAAAAAGCGACTTCTCCATCCTTTATCAGTTGCGGAGTAATAAAAATCATCACTTCCTTTTTAGTTGTGCTGTCCTGTTTACTTTTGAAAAGGCCGCCTATAATAGGAATATCGCCGGCTAATGGGACTCGCCTGTGGTCAGTGTTTTCCTGTGTCTCAATAAGCCCTCCTATAACAATCGCATCGCCTTCTTTTACCCTGACGCGAGTGTCTGCTTTGCGGCGGCGGATTACAGGAAGGTCTGAAGCGGAGGCCGTACCGCTGCCGGATGAGTTCCGCCTTGAAGCTACATCGCTCACTTCAGTAAGCACATCGACAGTGATATTTCCGTTGTCGCCGATATGCGGAGTTATTTCCAGAATCACGCCGGATTTGATTACCTCAAGTTCGGTTCGCAAAGAAGTGCCGTAAAGGTCCGTGGCTATCGTGTAATACTCATCCAATGATATATCTATTTTAGCTTTTTCGCCGTTAAGGGTGGCTACTCTTGGCCGGGACCTTATGCTGGCCCGATTCTCAGCGACCAGCGCACGAAGGGTTAGACTCAATTCAGTTAATTTACTGGCCGCTACGCTTGCATAACTTGCCAGGCCTGTAAAAGCGGCAGCGCCTTCGGTCATACTAAATGATGTGTGAGGGCTTAAAATTTCCCAGTCCAAGCCGAATTCGTCGCTTGTGCCTTCCCAAAGGTCAACAACAAGCACTTCGAGCATAACCTGCTCCTGCGGGATATCCAGCTTCTGGACAATGTCTGCGATATGTTTTTCAATATCCGGAACCGCGTAAATTAAAGCTTCATTATCTCTGGTTCCGCTGGTTACATACTGCTGCAGAGATTTTGGCAGAGAGTCTCGAAGGTGCTTTGCCGTTATGTACTTCAGGTAGAGGGGAGTGGGTGTTACAGTTTCAATTGTACTCGGGCATGTCGGGTCGCCGCAAACTATAAGATAGAACTTATTATTTTTTTTATGAATGAAAAGTCCCTGTCCCGCTATCAAATCATTAAGACATTCCTCTAATGGCTTACCCTTGCCGGCATCGAGCGAAACGATGGGGTCGGCTACATGGGGACAGGTAGCCAGAATGATGCCATTCTCGACCGATATATCTCGTAGAACCTGACTCAGCGGCACATCAACCCACACGTTTTTGACCAATATAGTTTCATCAGCACCTGCAGAGCCGGCGTTAATATCGTCGGCAACAGCAGGATAGCTGAATATACCGAGCAGCAATACGGCAAGCATCATTACTTCGGTTTTATATTGGTTTTGTCTGGTCATTAACAATGTCATAGCTATTCTTCTTTGTCTGTTATAACGCGAGCGTTTTTATCTATTACAAGAAAAACAGGGATTTTATATTGTTCGATATTTTGCCCCTGACTTTCCAGTCCCGAATGTTCTGTTTCAATAAAAATAGTCCAATTATATGTTCCCGGTTCGGCATCAGATGGCACTTTGATTTTGTAGGAAATTGAATTCTGGCTGTGTGGAGCAAGTGTAAAGTCGGTCGTCTTCAGTTCAATCCAATCATTGCTTATTCCATTGCCTTCAATCCGGCAATTGGCGGCAACGGTATTCAGACCCTGATTTGTTATCTGTATTACCTCTGCTGTAAGGCGTCCGGGGTTTAATTTCAATTCGAACTTCTGCGGTTCAAGGTTCAGCTTTGATGTACCGTCATTTGTAAAATTCTTCGCCCATACCTCAGCCAAATCCGTACTTACTGTAAATTCCGCATCTTTAGTCATTTTACGTTTAAATTTTTCACCTGAATCGAAAAATATGCGGAGTTTATAGTTTCCCGCAGGTAATGGTTCTGTCATAATGCCGGTAAACCAGCGGCTGTCGCCGGGTAAAACCTGTCTGCGGCTTACGTATAATGGTATGGTCGCTATTTTGCGCCAGTCTTCAGAATAAACATGAGCTTTCCCCCTGGCTAAAATGGCTATCAAACCATTATTTTTCAGTTTCGCATCAATTTTTAATGATTGCTTTTCTTTGAGTTTATAAATAACTGATACTGGTGTATTTTTCTCAATAGATACTTCGTTTGTGTCAAATTCCGGTAATGTAACATTTACGTCAGTAACATTTCCGCGTTCGGTATAATTTCTTCGTGCCACGTGTACGAATATGCCGGAGGCAGTTCGCAATTTAACCTGTACTCCTTTTTCACCCTTCTGGGGTTCGCCAAGTTCTATCATAGCGGCAGCCCAGTAATCGCCGTCAGCGTCTAAAGGCGCCGTTACTGTTGCCTTCATTTCTTTGGATTCGCCGGGCCGAAGAACAATTTCATTTGGTTCCATTTTTATCCAGGCCGCAGCGGAGCGGGGGTGTTTATATTCCGGCCCAAAGAGAAGCTGGCCGGTATCGGAAACCTGAAAATCCAGCACATCTATTTTGATTGGACAGGGGCGGGCTTTAGGACTTCTTATGTTATTTGATATAGTGATGGAAAAAGTAGCTTTTTTGCCCGGCTTGACATCCACTGTCTGCTGCAGAGGACTTACCGCCATTCCGGCAAAACATACACCCTGTAAAATAAAAAGGAACAGGGCAACTAACCCTGCTCCTCCGAAGCGACAAATGTGTGATTTCCTTTTCATAATCCTTATTCCTTCAGCATTCCTTTATCTTATGGATAGATAAATTACTGCTTAATAAATTTTTAGCTCCTAATCAGGTTAAGTATCATCTTAATTAGTCATCGTTGACCCATGCGGCGGTAATTTCTTGCGTTGCGGTATAATCACCGGAGTCTGAAACCTCGTCATCTTCGTTTGTTGCCTGTACCCACAATGTAACCTCAACGCTACCGTCGGTATTTACATGGGTTATGTCCAGCGGTTCTGCCAAAAAATCACTATAAAGAGTAAAGACATCTGAACTACTGGCGCCCACAGCAAAAGCGTCGGCGCCGGTGCAGGGGTCTCCGTCACCGTCGGTCAGTATCTTATACTTTGTTACAAGTGTATCGGTGCCGTCTGTCAATCGAGAGAGACTTGTATTATCGGCGCTAAGTTGCACATCGCAGTTAGTCCATAACGTGAAATCTGAATGACCGCACGGGTCATCGGCGTGCGCGGCAATTGGAGCAAGATCAGATTCTGCATCGATGTCGATAGCGGGAAAAGCCGCACCTTCCCATTCTATAATCGAGAGAACGCTTACAGTTATAGCACATGTAGCCGAATCATCTCCTGGGTTACCACCGAACGCCGGCATTGGGCTATAGCTGATTACTATAACACAAATCGCCGTTAGTAATAAAAATCTGGCAAACTTATTCATGATAGGTCTCCTTATTTAAAACTCGCAAATAAATTTCTTACCATTTTATTAAAGAACAAAAAGCAAAGTTGAATGAGGTGTTTAGCATGGTTGAATCCACTCATTTTCTTTAACATGTTAAATCCGCAGAAGTTGCCTTGTCAATTTGTTCGTCTATTCTTAACAGTGAGGTAATTTCGGAAAGTACCTGATTTTTGTATTATTCAGACCGACTAAAAAAAGATGGGCAAGACTATCCATATTTATAGGACGTAGTAATTCCCTAAGTCCGAATAAAATATTTACTTCATATAGTTTTTCTCTTTAATAATATATAACAAATAAATTGCCCATCTTGCCAATTTTAATATTCTTGACTTTTACGGCCTGATTTTGATATAATAACCGCATAATGAGTAGCGGTAGATTCACCATCTTATTGTTAATGTTCATTTTATGCGGTGCGGCAGTTCCGGCTCTGGCTGTTCCGCCGCCGACGTCTGCTACCTGCAGAATAACATGTACCGTTGCGCAAATTGTGGAGTGGTCTGAGGCGTCTTTTCCGGAAATTGATTTGGGCGTTCTTACTGCCAGAGATAAGCAGGCCACCGGCGAAACGGCGATGACACTCTATATTAATGGCGATGTAACCATCATAGCAGATAACAGTAATAGTGCGGAATTGTCATTTGGGCCGCACACGCTTCTGACTGAATATAAGTTGAAATTTGACGGCTCAGGTATAGAACAAACAGGCGGCAAACCAACTGAATGGTGTTCGTTTAATACCTTTCTTAAGGAAGCTGCAAACATAGTGCATATTCCTGCAGATGGGGCTGTTGAGATTATTTTGTCAGTCAAAGCTTCAATAGAAAAAATATGCCCTGAGAATTCAGGTCAGTACAATGCCATCCAAACTCTTACGGTTTGTTGGAAGTCATAGGCGAATTTTTTAACACCCCCTCCATTTTTTTGGTTTTGGTATAGCTCCGGAGCTTTTCCGCGAATTTTCTGAGGTTTGACTGGTTTACAGGTTTGCGGCTAACAGAATCTTTCTGGCCGGATTTAAAATTATTTTTGGTTGCGTTTTCGTGAATTTCGTTTTTAAGGGCGTCCATCTGCTTGGCCTGCTCTTTTATTTTGACTTGTTCTTTGGCGATTGCATTGTCGGCATTCACCTTGATTCTTACCATTTTCATTCCCAACTCGGCCTTGATTTTTGCCATCTCTTCCTCATAGGTTTTTGATACGCGGGCGGATTCCGCCTTAAGAGTCTCTATAATTTCAATATAGGCATTTTCCTTTTCCTTTGATTTGGTCTTTTCTTCCATTATTACTTCAATTATAGATTCTCGAACCTCTGCCTGCATATTTGATATTTTTTCTTTAAACTCATCCCTGACATTCGCAGTTGATTCTACAGCTTCTTCTTTAGCTTTACTAACTGCTGCATCCGTTTCGGCCCTGATTTGTGCAACGGCCTGGTCCGACTCAGCCTTAATTTTGGATATGGATTTTTCAGACTCTGCCCTGATTTTCGCTATCTCTTCTTCGTAAGTCTTTGATTTCGCATCAGTTTCAATTTTAAGAGCAGATATGGTTTCCTGGGCTTTTGCCTGTTCCTGTGCTATTAATCTTTTGGCCTCCGCCTCAATTTGAGATATCCGTTCCTCATAACTCTTTTCTTTCTCAGCAGATTCCGTCTTAAGTCTATTGATGCTATCCTGTGCCTCTGATTTAACGCGCGATAGTTCATCTGAAGACTCAGATTTAAGCCGGGCTGTTTTCTCTTCAGACTCTGCCCTGATTTTCGCTATCTCTTCTTCGTGAGCCTTTGACTTTACATCAGTTTCTGCTTTAAGAGCGGATATGGTTTCCTGGGCTTTTGCCTGTTCCTGTGCTATCGACCTTTTGACCTCTGCCTCAATTTGAGATATCCGTTCCTCATAACTCTTTTCTTTCTGATCGGATTCCGTCTTAAGTCTATTGATGCTATCCTGTGCCTCTGATTTAACACGCGATAGTTCAGCAGATGACTCAGATTTGAGACTGAACATCTTCTCTTCAGACTCTGCCCTGATTTTCACTATCTCTTCTTCGTAAATCTTTGACTTCGCATCGGTTTCAATTTTAAGAGC
>JBAVNP010000030.1:0-6959 GCA_049691175.1 Sedimentisphaerales bacterium | reverse complement strand
GATAATAGTTGCAGGAACAGCGGCTGGAACCGTCCATATCGCAGTAAGCAATTGGAGTTGATGAAAATGCCAGGCGATTATTGGCGCGACAGCCAGCCAGGCGGTGCAGCCGGTAGATAGAGCGGCGAGTGATATTTGTAAAACAAAATAGAGATAAGTTTTCTTCAAATTACCGAAAAGTGAGATAAGAAAATTGTAAAATGTAGGACAAAATAAAACTATGCCGGTTGTAGCCGCGAAAGATAACTGAAAGCCGGGACTTAAAAAATCCAAAGGCTTTATAAGTAAAAGAAAAATCGCTGAGAGAGCAATACTGTTTAAGGGGTTTGACCGGCGGTTGAATAATCGAGCCAGGCAAAAGATAAAAAACATTATGCCGGCACGGAGAGTCGGCGAGGCAGGGGGAACGACGAGAAGGAAAACGATTGTCGCGATAATGCAGGCGATAGAACGGCCTATATGTAACAAGCCAGCTCTTTTTGTAAGCCACCATGCGACGGCCGCCAAAATGCCGACATTCAGGCCGGAAAGGACAACCAAATGCACAAGCCCCGTCTTAATAAAATCATTGTATAGTTTTTTATCAATTTTTGCCCTGCTTCCTAAAACCATTGCTTCAACAAGACGCATATTATTATCTGGTTCGGTATCTCCATACAGAGCAGTGACGGCAAGGTCATGCAATTTTGTATTTATGTCAAAAAGCGATTTGAACTTTTTCTTTTCAAATATTGTTAAAGCATTTGCGGATTTGGCTGAAGCCGAAAGAAAAACATTGTTGCGGTTCATATATTCGGCGGTGTTAAACTGGCCGGGGTTATCAGCGGAAGAAAATTTAGCTAATCGACAAAAACTTTGAAACTTATCACCTGCGTTCAAGTGATTTGCATCTTCGGATATATAAAATTTTATTGTGCCGATTGCTTTTTTCCAGCCGGTATCAGTTTTTATCTCTGTAACTTTTGCGTAAAAGGTTGTGTAAGGATAAGATTGAGAGAACCTTGAAAAAAGCCAGTCGTTTTCGTCTGCGACGTAAATCTGCGGTTCGGAAATAATTTGTGCTTTGATATGTGCAAAGGTGAAATCTTCAAATTGGATGTTTCGGATATCGTTTGAAGCGGGTTTGTTATAATTTATCAATCTAATACTGCCGAGACAAGCGAAACAAAGAAAAACAGAGATTATAATTGGCAATAATCTTATATTGTTATTTCGAGTGAAAGTATCGTTTAGCCCCCGCCACTTGTGGCGGGGCAGGCCGCCGCGAACGGCGGCCGCTAAATAAATTCCTATAGAAATTATTATTATACAAATCCAAACCGATAACTGTAACTTAAAATAATACTGCAAAACAAGGCCGATGATTAAACCGACGGCGGGCAAAACGGCAGGGCAGGAAAGCAGTGTTTCTTTTAAGAGGGATTGGCGGGGAAGAAGCTGCTTTTGAAAATCCTCGATTTTTTGCTGTATTTCATCCAAGCGAATTTAAGGATTATTTCGTAATTTTTTCCATTCCATTCATATACGGCTGCAAGACCTTCGGGATATTTACCGAACCATCCTTGTTCTGATTAAGTTCCAAAATTGGTATCAGTATTCGCGGCGAAGCGATGACGGTATTATTCAATGTATGACAGAAAAGGTTTTTCTTGGTTTTGTTGTCTTTGTAGCGAAGATTCAGTCTTCTTGCCTGGAAGTCGTAAAATTTGCTTGCGCTGTGCGTTTCGCCGAAGCTGTTGCGGCTCGGCATCCAGGCTTCGATGTCATATTTTTTCGCCTGGCCTCTGCCGAGATCGCCTGTGCAGACCTTTACAACGCGATACGGGATGCCAATCGCCTGCATAACTGCTTCGGAATTGGCACGGATTTCTTCGTGAAATTTCGCGCTTTGCCCGGCGTCATTTTCACAAAGAATAACCTGCTCGACCTTGTCAAACTGATGAATCCTGTAGAGGCCGTAGGTGTCTTTGCCTGCTGCGCCGGCTTCCCTGCGATAACAAGTGCTAAGGCCTATGAATTTTTGCGGCAGGATTTCCTGCGGGACGATTTCGCCTGAAAAATACGCGGTCAAAGGCACCTCGGCTGTGCCGGCAAGATTTAATTCGTCGCGTTCCATTCGATAGGTCTGCTCTTCAGAGCCGGGATAATAGCCTGTGCCGGACATCGCCTCGTTTTTCATAAGCATCGGCACTGAAAAAGGCACATAACCTTTTTTAATCATAAAATCCATCGCAAATCGCAGAACAGCCCAGTGCAGCAGGGCGCCGGCGCCTTTAAGAAAATAATTTCTCGTGCCGGCAAGCCTGACAGCCCTTTCGATGTCGATTATGTCGAGCGCAAGGCCGAGCTGGACGTGGTCTTTCAGTTCAAAGTCGAATTTGGGAATCTCGCCCCAGCGGGCAATCTCGACGTTTTCCGTATCGTCTTTGCCGAACGGCACATCTTCATCAGCGGGCTGCGGAACAGCAAGCATCAATTCATCGAACCGGGGCTGAAGATTTTTAATCTGCTCGTTAAGAGCGGCTTCTTCATTTTTAAATTCGCCGAGCTTATTAATGATTTTTTGTTTTTCATCGCCGGCGAGTTTCGGGATTGATTTGCCCAGCGAATTTTTTTCAGTTGTTATTTCCTGCAGGCGGGTCTTTGCCTTTCGCAGCTCCGAGTCGAGTTCGATAAGCCGGTCAATATCGACGTAAAAATTCTTTGCCTTGCAGGCGTTTTTGAAAACTTCGGGATTATCGCGAATTTGTTTTATATCAATCATTGGCTGAATCTTTTTATAATTACCACGTTATTTTGGCCGCCGAAGCCGAAAGATTCCTTCATTACAATATCGACCTGTGCCTTTCGGGGCTTGTTCGGCACATAGTCCAAATCAAGAGCCGGGTCAGGGTCGTTAAGATTTATCGTCGGCGGTAATATATTATCACGAATCGCAAGGATACAGGTAATCAATTCTGCCGCTCCGGCCGCACCGATTAAATGACCCATCATACTCTTAATGCTGCTGGCGGGAGTGTTTTTCGCTTCTTCTTTAAAGACCTTTTTCAAGGCGAGGGTCTCGATTTTATCATTTTCAGCGGTGCTTGTGCCGTGCGTGCTGACATAGTCTATATCTTTATAGGATAATTTTGCGTCTTTCAATGCGGCCTCCATTGCCTGCACTGCGCCGCGTGCCTCTTCGTGCATATCGGTTACACGGAACGCATCGTTGCTGCTGCCGTAGCCGATGATTTCAGCGAGGATTTCAACGCCGCGTTTCTTTGCGGATTCGAGCGTTTCAAGAATGACTATCGCAGCGCCTTCGCCGATGACAAAGCCGTCTCTGCTTGCGGTAAACGGTCGCGATGCTGTGGCGGGGCTGTCGTTCCTTGTCGAAAGGGCGGTAAGGCGATTAAAGCCCATAATGCCGAGCGGGTGTATCATAGAATGTGCGCCGCCGGCAATCATTATATCGGCCTGGTTACTCTGGAGCATTTTAAACGCTTCGCCGACGGCCTGCGTGCTTGCCGCACAAGCGGTAAGGCAGCTTCTTACCGGGCCGCGGGCGCCGGTAAACATCGAGATATGCGCGGCGGGCATATTCGGCTCCTGCTCAAGCTCGCGAACCGGCAGCATTTTGCCGAAAGCGACGGCAGCCCATTTCTTCCAGTCCATCTGCGAGCTGTTTTCGCCCCAGCCCTGAACAATCGCATTAAAGAAATTTTCATTGTCAACAGAGCCTTCGCCTGCGCCGAGATATATACCCATCCTTCTGCGAGCAATACCGTCTTTTGGATTTTCTGTTTCAATATCGATTTTTGCCTGCTGACAAGCCTGGGCAACTGCGCCGATTACGAATCTGCTGTGGCGATTGCCGTCTTTGTGGAGTTCGGGATTTTTTGTGTATTTTTTAATGTCGTAATTTTTGACCTCGGAGCAGAATTTTGTCGGATAAGTCGAGGCGTCAAAAATTGTGGTTATTCCCATTCCGTTGCGGCAGTTCAGGATGTTGCCCCACATTGTTTTGACATCGTTGCCGAGCGGGCAAACGATTCCAATACCGGTTATTACAATTCGCCGCGGTGCGACCGCGTCGCAACAGGCACGATTTTTAGATTTCTCATTCATTATTCTTCAGCACCATAGCCGTTGTCTGACCGCCGTAGGTATAGCTGCAACAGAGGACATAATTAATTTTCTTCTTAATCTGCTCTTTGACAATATTCAATCCGCAATCCTTGCTGATATTTTTCAAATTTACAGCAGCGGGAATAATTCCATCTTTTATAGCACAGCAGGCGGCGACAATATCGACGGCTCCTGCCGCTGCGCCGGTGTTGCTCGTCATACTCTTTGTCGGAAATACCGGTATCTTGTCTGCGGCACTGCCGAGAGCTTTTTGGATTCCTTTTGCCTCTGCGATATCATCGGAAAATATCCCTGTGCCGTGCGGAATAATCAAATCAATTTGCTCAGGTTTTATCTTCGCGTTTTCAAGAGCGGTTTCGATTGCGTATTGAATGCCTTTACCGTCCGGTTCGAGAGATTCATATTTGGAGTTTATACTGCAGCTTTGGCCGAAACCGGCGATTTGGGCATAAACTTTAGCGCCGCGTTTTTTCGCGTTTTCAGGATTTTCCAGAATTACGCAGGCGGCCGCTTCGCCAAAGACCGAACCCTTCGCATCAGCGTCAAACGGCCGGCAGGCGCCTTTGGGATTATCGTTATAATCCGATGTTGCTCTTTTAAGTAAGCATTGTCTTAAATGGACAATAGCGTTGACTTTTGCTTCGCCGCCGCCGGCAAGTGCGACATCCGCATCGCCGCGCGCAATTATCTGCATAGCTTCGCCGATTGCAAGATGACCTGCGGCTTCGGCACAAGTGATTGTGTTGCTGGGGCCCTGAATATCGTGGATTATGCCGACGTGACAGGCAAGCATATTGGGCAGGTATTTGAGAAGCCACAGCGGCGTAACCTGTTCTATGCCGTATGTGCCCCATTTTTTTATATCGAATCTTCCGTCCGTGATGCCTTTTGCGACGGCAGGGGCAAGCTCAACAAGGTCGCAGCTAATCAGGCCTGCACCGAGAATTATCGCTGTCCTTTCAGGATTGATGGTTACATTTTGTTCGTCAAATGCTTTTGTATTTAATCCTGCATCTTTGAAGGCTTCACTGGCGGCGACAACGGCAAGCTCTATATCGCGTGACATCAGCTTGGTTGTTTTCCGCATTGATTTGGGAACGTAATCGCGGATATTAAATTCCGGCACCTGGCCCGCGATTTGGCAGGTAAAACCGGAAGGGTCAAAAGCGGTAATTCTGTCAATGCCGCATTTGCCCTGGCATAAACCGGACCATAAATCTTTATAGCTTAACCCCAAAGGAGTGATTGCCCCAAGTCCAGTAATTACCGTCATCGCGTCATCTCCGGTGCAGGGGAGTCAAGACCTGAAGCTCTTAAAACAATGCCGAACAAATCGGTAAATACAAAATTTTCCTTTGGGAACTGCCTGCCGGCAAGATTCTGGTCGATGTGACTGAACATCAAATCAACTTCAGCGATTGTTTCATCATTGCAGGTGATTTTGCCGCTTGTTGAAGCGGCCTCGTCGGTGATTGATTCGATTTTGGCGTGAATTTTGATTGTATCGCCGGGACGGACGTAATTAAAAAAAACAGCCTTGTTGATTTTCGCGAGAATTACCTTTTCCTTATAATTCCGAGCCTGCCCAACGAGAATACCGGCCGTTTGAGCCATTGATTCAATCATCAGGCATTCCGGCATAATAGGAAAGCCGGGAAAATTATCGTGCAAATGCTCCTCTGCCATAGTTACATTTTTTATGGCAACGGCGTTTTTGCCGCTGTTGAATTCGATAAATTTGTCAATCCATATCCATCGCATAACTAAAATAAAATATCAAAAATAAAAAATCAAAATTGAGGATTCGGCTCTCGCCGAGATTTATTTTGATATTTTAAATTCCTTTTTAAGAATTTAATTTTGAATCGACGAAGTTAACCAGAGTATCGACGGTGAACAAATCGCCGATTTTGTTTATATTCGGGTCAGCGGCAAATTCAGAAAGGTCGGTATGCGGCATACGTTTTTTAAGCTCTTCCAGACCTTTCGGCGTAAGTTTCCCGTTGCTGATGTATTCTTTGTTGCTTAAAATATTTTCAGCGGGAAAGAGTTCCTCACGAGGAATTTTTATTCCAAAAGCCTTTTCCATACGAAAAACGATATCGAGAAAGTCGATGCTTTCAGCGCCGAGGTCTGCCATCAAAGTCGCATCCGGCTTAACCTCATCTTCATCAACTCCGAGAGCATCGACAAGCACACCCTGAACTTCCGTTAAAATCTGGTCACGCGTCATAGCCATAAATAAAATCTCCATTCTATTTTAATTATAATCCGTTTAAGAGTTTCCAACGTTCTTTTAATTTTTTAATGATATAAGAGTCTTCAGCGGCAAGTTTCGAATCCTTCTCGGCAAGATTAAAGTGCCTCAGACTAAATCTGCCTTCGACAATAGATTCTCCGTTGCAGGAGCCGATGCCTGAAAACGAACTTATGTTTTCTTCTATTGTCTTTGCCGTTACGGTATATTGAATATTCATACCCGGAGCGGCAAAGCTTTTGTATTTTACATTTTTTGCCTGAGCAAGCAACACCATACTGTGGGCGAAATTTTCAGTCTCGCGAACCAGCCAGCAGGCCGATTCGACAAGTCCCTGAAGCATAAAAACGCCAGGCAGAACCGGAAAAGTCGGAAAGTGGTCCGCCAGATATTCCTCAGAAAGAGATACATTCTTGACAGTTTGTATCTCTTTACCCGGTACTATTTTAACTACTTTATCAATCAGTATGAATTTCATAACTTGCCCCCACACCTATTTACATAAGGCAGGCGAACTAAACTATTTGCCTATATAAGGCTATTCGTATTAAACCTTCGCCCACCCAACCAC
>JBAVNP010000029.1:0-3831 GCA_049691175.1 Sedimentisphaerales bacterium | reverse complement strand
GTCTTAATATGTCCTGCACTTTTTCCGTCGTGCCCGGATAAACAGTGCTTCTGATTATTACATGCTGATTGTCATTGAGCAGGGAAATTATTTCTGTGAAGAACTTTTTAAAGAGAGTAAACTGCGGATTAAGGTGTTCGTCTATCGGCGTCCCTATTGTCAGGATGACAAAATGGCTCTGAGATATTACATTTTTATCAGAGCTGATAAACAAGGTTTTATTGATTGTTTCCCCAAGAGGCTTTTCTGCCCCGGCCTCCGAAAAGGGCATCCTGCCTTTTGATACCAGTTCAATTGAATTCTGGTTTATATCGTAAAGGATCACTCTTTTTCCTGCTTTAGCGAATGATATGCCCAGAGGCAAACCGATATGCCCAAGCCCTCCGATTATACATATATCATAAGAAAAGTTTTTCATAAACTATATAATTATATAGTATCTTCTTAAAAACTTGATTAGAAATGATTGTGAACAAAAAGTAAAGACCAAATTTCTGATAAAAAGCCGGGCTTGCAGGCAAATGCCGTCATAAGTCTTTGCCACGCAAGAGACTGCGAGCGAGAGAAGTAGAACCTCCACGTCCTTTCGGACACAAGATCCTAAGCTGCTCCAGAATGCTCACATATTCAATTTTTAATAGAAATAATAAGGGTGACTATACCAAAAACTACTAAAAAATACCATATCCCGAAATTGATTTTCACATTTTTTTTCACAGTGAAATGCTTTGAGTAAAGTTTCTTAAATAACAAATCTTAGATTCGGATGACTTTTGAAACCCCGCGGGGATTTTTGGGGCTTTATAATTACTTTGTCGATAAATGTTGTCAACCTGAAAATCCTGAATTATAAAAGATTGACATCAAAGAACAGCTTTATTACAATTCATGGGTGAAGGGTTCAGGGTTTCACAATACCTTGGAGGACTGTTGAGGTGGTCGGGCCGCCATCTAAATAATCGAATAAAACGATTTTTTAGGAGACGGATTATGACAAAACAAAACGACCAGCCAATTGAGAAATATGACAGTATATTAGGCCTTTTTGCAAAATTTTTCTGGACACTTCTTGGTAACGCAGTTTTATTCTTTACGGCAATATCTATTTTTCAGCACAAAGGAGAAATACTGCATACCGCCGACATTGTTTTCTGGGTTACAGTAGCAGTTCTTATCATTGTCAGATACCTTGACATAAAATTCTGGAATGGTCTTACCGTTACAGGTCTGCCTGCCTCAATGGCTCACTGGCAAAAATATGCCGCTGTCCTTCTGATATGTTCGACAATAATTTGGGGAATTCTGCACGCAATAAATTATCTGGTCATAAATAAATAGGATTACTGTTTACAGTCACTAATTATAGTGTTAAATTAATAGTGGACAGGCTTTACGTTTTTTCTGCATCATATACTTTACCGTGAGAAATATATTATGAATGAGATTTTTAAAACCTTCGACAAATTACTATCATACCTTTCAACTGCGGCAATACCATTAGCAATAATCCTTGCCGTCTTAATAACGGGATATATCATAAGAAAAATTCTTTTTTCACGGCTCGCAAAATGGCACAAAAACAGCAGCACAAAAATCAATAATATTATACCCCCAGCTGTTAAAGGACCATTTATAATCTGGTTTTTAATGCTGGGCATCTATCTGGCATTGGAATTTTCAGAATTGCCCCCAAATATAGTTCATACTGCCGGAAAAATACTGCTGGCACTGGGTATTTTGTCCGTAACGATGGTTCTGGTAAACTTATCCACAGCGTTAATAAGAGTATATTCATACAAATTCGAAACAGTTCTGCCGATAACGTCGCTTACGCAAAACATTACCAGAATCGTAGTTCTCGGCATTGGAATTTTAATTATTCTGAACACGCTGGGCATTTCCATAACGCCGATAATAGCCACATTAGGCGTCGGCGGTCTGGCGGTGGCACTAGCTCTGCAGGATACGCTCGGCAATGTTTTTGCAGGCTTTTATGTTGTTATGAGCAGGCAAATAAGGGTGGGTGATTACATTAAACTGGATTCAGGCGAAGAAGGGTATGTTACCGATATTACGTGGCGCACTACAACCATAAGAACGCTGCCAAATAATATAATTCTGATTCCGAATGAAAAATTAACCAAGGCCATTGCTACCAACTATTGTATGCCCGAAAAGGAAATGGCAGTTCTGGTAAACGTCGGCGTGCATTACGACAGCGATTTGAAAAAGGTGGAAGCTGTTACCTGTGAAGTTGCAAAAGAAGTAATGAAGGACGTTCCGGGAGGGGTGCCGGAATTTCAGCCTTTTATCAGGTACCATACATTCGGCGATTTCAGCATAAACTTTACGGTAATCCTCAGGGCAAAAGAATTTGTGGACCAGTATATGATTAAGCATGAATTTATAAAAAGGCTGCATGAAAGATACACCAAAGAAGGCATTGTAATCCCTTACCCGATTCGAGCAATAAATTACGACCAGGAAAAGGCAAAATAGTATGTAACGGAAATTCGCCTGAAAAAAGGAGTTTGTTATGTGGACAAGTCAGGATTTACATCAGTTGACAAAGGAGAAGATGGGTGATTACCTGTTTATGGTTGTTTCCAACAGGCAGCCGTATATCCACACATACAAGGGAGGAAAAATTATATACCAGCGCGGGCCGGGCGGAATTATTACAGCCGTTGAGCCGGTTATGCAGGCCTGCAACGGAATCTGGGTGGCATACGGCAGCGGAAATGCAGACCGCAGGGTTTCAGACAGCAATGGTAAAGTAAATGTGCCGCCTGAAAAACCTACATATACCTTAAAACGGGTCTGGCTCAACAAGGAAGAGGAAAAAGGATACTATTACGGATATTCAAACGAGGCGCTTTGGCCTTTATGTCATGTAGCCTTTCAACGGCCAATATTCAGAAGAGAAGACTGGGACTGTTATGTAAAAGTCAATCAAAAGTTTGCCAAGGCGATAATGGAAGAAATAGGCGACAGAAAAGCCATTATCTGGATTCAGGATTATCATTTATGCCTGCTGGCAAAATTCCTGAAGGAACTGTCTCCAAATCAGTTAATCACAGCTCATTTCTGGCACGTGCCCTGGCCGGGCTATGAGACGTTTCGAATTTGTCCCCAAAAAAAAGAGATTCTGGAAGGTTTGCTGGCAAACGACCTTCTGGGCTTTCAGATTCGGTATCACTGCAGTAATTTTTTCGATGCTATAGACCGTGAGCTGGAAAGCAGGATAAACCGTGAATACTTTGCTGTCGTTTGCGGAGGACATAATACCTTAATTCGTGCTTATCCTATCAGCGTTGATTTTGAAGAGATAAACAGGTTTTCCGGTTCACCGGAAGTCGCAAAAGCACAACAGTCTCTGATGGAAGAATTCGGACTTTCCGGCTTTAAAGTGCTGGTCAGCCTTGACAGAATAGATTATATAAAAGGAATACCCGAAAGACTGTTGGCGGTTGACCGTTTGCTTGAGAAACATCCCGAACTAAAAGAAAAGATTGTTTTGCTTCAGATGGGAGAACTGAGCCGGCTGCATATACCGAGATATAAAGCTCTAAATGATGAAATCAACGCTTTGGTGGAACAGATAAACTGGAAACACTCCACCGATAGCTGGCAGCCGATTATTTTAGCCAGGCGGCACCTGTCTCTCACCGAAGCTATTGCGCTTTACCGGATAGGCGATATTTGTGTCGTAAGCTCCCTGCAGGACGGAATGAATCTCGTGGCTAAAGAATTTCTGTCAAGCCGCGCAGACGAAACAGGTATGCTCGTCCTGAGTCAATTTACCGGGGCGGCAAGAGAATTAACCGGTGC
>JBAVNP010000028.1:0-4307 GCA_049691175.1 Sedimentisphaerales bacterium | reverse complement strand
CCGCCGGACATTGCCCAAAAGGCCGAATCGGCACTTGACAGAATGGTGGCAGTTTTGCCGAAAGGATAAAAATGGAAGAAAAAAAGTATCATCTTGAAACGCTGGCCCTGCACGCAGGCCAGGAAGTTGACCCTGCTACGTTAAGCAGGGCGGTGCCGATTTATCAGACCACAAGCTACGTATTCAAAAGCACCGACCACGCAGCCAATTTGTTTGCGCTGAAGGAATTCGGCAACATTTACACGAGACTGATGAATCCGACGACGGATGTCCTTGAGAAAAGGCTTGCTGCGCTCGAAGGCGGCGTCGGCGGATTGGGCCTAAGCTCGGGACAATCTGCAATATATGTTAGTATTTTTAACATCTGCAACTCAGGCGGACATATCGTCTCGTCCAATTCGCTTTACGGCGGGACGGTTACGCTCTTCAGTCAGACGTTCAAAAAACTGGGGATTGAGGTAACTTTTGTTGACCCCAAACAGCCTGAAAATTTTGCCAAGGCGATAAAGAAAAACACCCGCCTGATTTATATTGAAACCATCGGTAATCCCAAAAATGATATTCTCGATTATGAGAAGATTGCCGAGATAGCGCACAAGAACGGGATGCCTGTGATATGCGATAATACTGTAACAACACCGATATTATTCAGGCCGATTGAACACGGCGTCGATATTGTTGTTCACAGTTGCACGAAATTTATCGGCGGGCACGGCACAAGCATTGGAGGCGCTATTGTGGACTCAGGCAGATTTAACTGGGCTAACGGCAGATATCCTGAATTGACCGAGCCGGACCCAAGTTATCACGGCGTAAAATATGTCGAAGCAGTTGGTCCGCTGGCTTACATCATTAAGGCAAGAACGCAGTTCTTGCGCGATATGGGCTCGTGCATGTCGCCCTTTAATGCCTTTCTGTTCCTGCAGGGTATTGAAACGCTGCATTTGCGTATGGCAAGACACTGTGAAAACGCTCTGGCTCTTGCAAAGTGGCTCGAAAAACACAAATCTGTTAGCTGGGTCAACTATCCCGGGCTGGAATCTCATCCAGATTATAAGCTTGCGAAAAAATATTTGCCCAAAGGACAGGGAGCGATACTTGGTTTTGGCATCAAAGGCGGCAGAGAGGCGGGTATAAAATTTATCAACTCTGTTAAACTTGCCAGTCATCTTGCCAACATCGGCGACAGTAAAACGCTCGTGATTCATCCTGCAAGCACGACGCATCAGCAGTTAAGCGAAGCCGAGCAGATTGCCGCCGGCGTTAGCCCGGACTACATCCGTGTTTCAGTTGGAACGGAACATATTGACGATATTATTGAAGATTTTGAGCAAGCGTTGAAACGGAGTTCTTAATTTTGAGTTATTAGTTCTTAGTTATGAGGTTGTCGGACGATGCCAAATAGCATCATAAAACAAAAAAGCTATGACTTTGCTTTGCGTGTTATCAAATTGTGCAGCTACTTAAAGCAAAAAGGTCATTATGAGCTGACATCTCAGCTAGTCAGAGCTGGTACAAGCATTGGCGCTAATGTGGAGGAAGCTTTGGCAGGGCAAAGCAAAAAAGACTTTTATGCAAAAATGTGTATTGCTTCGAAAGAGGCCAGGGAAACCAATTACTGGTTAAGATTGATACAAGATTCGAAATTCGTCAAAACTGAAAGAATATCCGATTTGTTGCGTGCTTCCGAAGAGATTATTCGTATTCTTACAAGTATTGTAAAGACGGGATGTAAATCCCAGAATAAAACAACTCAAAACTTAAAACTAAAAACTTAGGACTATAACTATGTGGGATTATAATAAAAAAGTTATGGAATATTTCCTTCATCCGGTAAATGCCGGCGAGATTGAAAATCCGGACGGCGTCGGTGAAGAAGGTTCTCTTGCCTGCGGCGATATGCTGAAATTGACTTTCAAGCTCGGCAAAGACGGCAGAATCGCTGATGTAAAGTTCAAAACTTTCGGCTGCGCCAGCGCGATCGCCTCCGCTTCGATAATGACTGAAATGGTAAAGGGGCTTACGCTCGAAGAAGCTGAAAAAATAACAAATAAGGACATTGTTGACAAACTTGGCGGCCTGCCGGAGCAGAAAATGCACTGTTCGGTTATGGGTATGGAGGCTTTGCAGGCTGCAATTGCTAATTATCGCGGCGGAAAAGCGAGAGCTGGGAAAATAACCGAAGGCAAAATCGTCTGCACCTGTTTCGGCATAACGGACAAGGAAATCGAAAAGGTGATTCTTGAAAATGACCTTGATTCGGTTGAGCAGGTTACAAATTACTGCAAGGCCGGCGGCGGCTGCGGTTCCTGTCGCGGCGAAATTCAGCAGATCATAGAAAAAATCCGCGGTAAAAAGGAAAAAACCACGGATATTTCAGACAAGCCGAAAAAGTTGACAAATCTGCAAAAGATTCAGCTTATTCAGCGGACAATCAGCGAACAGATTCGTCCGCTTCTAAAAGCCGATGGCGGCGATATCGATTTAATTGATATCGAAGGCAGCAAAGTTATCGTTGCCTTTCGCGGTATGTGTTCGCAATGCCCGACAGCAGAATTTACTTTGAAAGACGTTGTCGAAGCTCGGTTGCGGGAATTCGTAAGTAATGACATTATTGTAGAAGAGCAAAGCGAGTAAGAAAAATGGGAAAAGTAATATACTTCGATAACAACGCCACAACAAAAGTTGCCCCCGAGGTTCTCGATGCAATGCTGCCGTTTTTGAAAGACCTTTACGGCAACCCCTCGAGTATGCACACCTTTGGCGGCCAGGTTGAGAAATATATCAGGCAAAGCAGAGAATCAATCGCACAGCTTCTCGGCTGCGACAGTTCGGAAATTATTTTTACAAGCTGCGGAACGGAAAGTGACAATGCCGCGATAAAAGGCGTTCTCGAAGCTCTGCCGGAAAAGAGGAAGATTATTACTACGCGGGTTGAACATCCCGCTGTCCTTGCGACCTGCCGTCAGATACAGGCGGCGGGCTTTAAACTTGTTGAGCTTGCCGTTAACAAAGAAGGGCAGATTGACCTTGAAGAGTTGAAATCCCAAATTGATGATGATACCGCTATTGTTACGATAATGTATGCCAATAACGAGACCGGCGTGATTTTCCCGATTGATAAAATCGCTGAAATTGTCAAGGCCAAAGGAGTTGTTTTTCATACAGACGCGGTTCAGGCGGTCGGCAAAATCCCATTAAATCTTTCCAAAAGTAATATAGATTTACTCAGTCTTAGCGGCCATAAACTCCACGCCCCCAAAGGTGTCGGCGTTCTTTATATAAAGAAGGGCACAAGAATTTCACCTTTTATCATCGGCGGCCATCAGGAAAAAAACAGACGCGCCGGCACGGAAAATGTCGCGGGAATTGTTGCTCTTGGCAGGGCTGCCGAGCTTGCCGCAAAAGAGATAAAGCAGGAAAATACAAAAGTTAAAAAACTTCGCGACAAGCTCGAAAACGCGCTTTTAAAAAATTGTCCTGACGCGATGCTTAACGGCGACAAGGTCAATCGTCTGCCGAATACTACAAATATCAGTTTCGAGTTTGTTGAAGGCGAAGCGATATTGCTTTCACTCGACCAGTTCGGTATTTGTGCAAGCAGCGGTTCTGCCTGCACCAGCGGCTCACTGGAGCCGAGCCACGTTATGCGTGCGATGGGTGTGCCGTTCACTGCCGCCCACGGCTCGATAAGATTTAGTCTCAGCAGATATAATACCGAAGAGGAAGTGGATTTTGTGATTGAAAAAATGCCCATAATTGTCAACCGCTTAAGGGAACTGAGCCCATTCGTTAAAACTAAATAATATTCAAACTCCTGCAGCAGGTTAATCTGTGAAATCGAGTGTAACAATTTCTCTTGTCAAGTCTGTAAAAGGGGCCTGGATTTTTCAGGATGACCTTTCGACAAGCATTCCAAAAGCAAAAAAAATCGGCTTTGACGGCGTTGAGCTTTTTATGGCCTCTGCCGATGATGTTGACAGCAAATTTTTACGGCACCTTCTCGATGATAATCGGATAAATCTTTCAGCACTGGCGACAGGCGCCGGGAAAATATTGCATAATCTTACTTTAACAAGTCCCGATAAGACGGTTCGTGCAAAAGCGGTTGATTTTGTAAAAAAAATAATAGATTTCGGAGCAGCTTTTAACGCCCCTGCGATAATAGGTTCGATGCAGGGTAATATCGGCAAAGGCAGCAGGGACGATGCCCTGGCCGGACTTGCAGAATGTCTCAATGAATTAGGCCGATATGCCGGACAGAAAAATATTGAACTTCTTTTTGAGCCTTTGAATCGCCATAGCAC
>JBAVNP010000027.1:0-8151 GCA_049691175.1 Sedimentisphaerales bacterium | reverse complement strand
TCATGGACAAGCAGAAGGTCGAACGACCTAATCGACGTTATACACTTCAGCCTGGCTGTTATAATCAGAGCAGACGATATTTTGAAGTTTATGAACGAACTCTGCAGCGAAAAAACGCACAATTTCTCAGGATACAAAGGCGACCAGCCAATACAGCAATTCAAACACAACCAGATTACCATCCTGCAGAACAATATTGAGTCAATCGATAAAGGAGACCAGAATCATCAAAGATATCGTTACGGACAGGAGTCCGTTGTACAGCTTAACCTCATCTGCGAATACGTCTTCAACAAGGAAGGTTACGATGCAATAGAACCAAATTCAGTAAAACAGGGCTTCGGCCCCGGCTCATCTGAAACCTATCCCGGACAGCCGGGAATACCTATGCGAAGAGGAAGCGAGAGAGACGAATAAGAATTGAAAATTATGAAGATAATAAACTAACGATATAAAATTTAAAAATCAGATGCTGGATTACGAATAAAATATGGGAAGAACAAAAAGCAATTTAGTAGAACTTTTTATCGACAAGATTATCCTGGCGGCAGCCCTGATAATATCCCTGGGGATACTGCTGGTCTTCGTTATCCGCAGTCCTAATACCATCAAATATGATGGAAAAAAGTTTGCTCCCGGACAAATCGACGAATACATCAACAGAAAAGCCGGTACTCTGTCGGAGCAGCTTAAACAAGAGCCGCAGGACAACAACTCTTACGAACCCAAAGTAACTCTTTATCTGGGACTTATCAAAGATAGTCTTAAAAATGTGGATACAAATATTGATTTTCCACTGCCGGACAGCCCGGCAGAAACAGTCGGCATTGAAAACCGGACTTATCAGCTGCCAAAAATCGAACTAGCCGGAAAAACATCTGTTGCAGACGTCACAATGGCAGCTTATGTTCCAACCGAAGAGCTTTCTGATGCTCTTCCATACGGCAATGCCGAAACAAAACCTGCGGATGTTGACCTTGTTACCGTCGAGTCCAGTATTAACGCAAAACAACTTTATGGAAGTTTTAATTCCGCTCTTGCGGGGAAAAATATACCGGATGAGTGGAAAATTGAACAACAGTATGCGAAACCCATTTTTGCAAAAGTTGAATTGCAGCGAAGAACATTGCTCGAAGACGGCTCATGGAGTCAGTGGACCGAGGTGCCAAAAACAAAAATATGCTATTCGAAAAACATCCTCCATCTGGCGGCGCAAACCAATGAATATGAAACCCAGATAGCTCTTGTACAATTTGCCAAGACAGAAATTAGAAACGAAGTTCTCCAGCCGCCAGTTTACGATAACGCCATACCAGCCGAAAAATGGTTATGTCCGTCGTTATATAAAGAAAGACAAAAGAAACTCGAAAAAGAAAAAGAAGAGCTTAAAAAGCAACAGATAGAAGCGGACAAAGCCAAAAAGCTGCAGGAAAAAGCCTCTCGTGTTCGTCAGCCTGCGGTACGACAGGCTCCCAGTCAGTCAAGAGGTGGAGGCGGTGAAGATGGCGGAGGCGGAGGGAGTATGCCTCAAGCTCAGCCAAGACAAAGACCAGTGGCCGTCCAACAGACGCCATCTCGTCAGCCGCCGCAAAGAACCAGACCAACTGCACCTGAAGGCCAGAAGGGTCCGACGGAAGAACAACAATTCAACGAGATGCTCCTGTCTGAAAAGACAAATCTTGATACTCTCGAAAAACTTGTTTTCTGGGCTCATGACGATACCACAAAACCGGGAGAGAAATATCAGTATCGTATCAGAATAGGGGTACTCAACCCTATCGCAGGAAAACCCTGGTTCAGTCCGGAACAAAAAGACCTTCAGAACCAGATGGTGCTTTTCAGCAATTTCAGCGAACCTACAGAAACCATTGAAATACCGAATAAACTTCACTTCTTCGCGACCGACATCAAAGAAACAGAAAAAGGCGGTATTGTCGACAGGAGTGTTGAGGTAAAAGTCGCCCGATATACCCTTGGAAACTGGGTAAGCGAAACTTTCAGCGTAAAACCCGGCGAACAAATCGGCACGGTCAGCAACAATGAAAAGATAAAAGCCAGACTTGTGCAGGCCGGCATCGAAGCAGGCCCTATAGACCTTACCACGGGCAATATAATGGTTGACGCCAGACGAACCACAGAATGGACAGGCACCGCCCTTCTTAAATCAAAAGAATTTTATGAGCTCCTTTATTGCAGACCGGGACAAGTCATCCAGACAATGCCTGTCAAGGAAAGATATTGGTCTGAGGAAGTCTCGAAAATATACAAGGAAATCAAGGATGCCGAATCTGCGGAACCCGTCGTTCTTTTGTCAAGGTCTGATGCTGCAAGCGGCGCAAGCACTACCAGAACAAGGGGTACACCGTCTGAGACCGGTACACCAGGTGAATTTGAAGGCTCCAGCCAAGGTATGCCGCCGTCAAGAATGCCGACGGGACCTGTCGAACGCGACGAATAAAACAAACTACGCCGGCAGAATAGAAAATTGAGCTTTGACAATAAAGGACGAATTTCTCCCGCCGCAGATGTTTTTTCATATACCCTAAATCTTCCTATTGCATAAACTGTTTTCTTATATTAGATTACTCCTTTCTTTTCAGGGATTTTATATGGCTCTCGATATATTCAGGATTACAGGCCCTGTCAGTCTGGCCGGGGCAGTTACGATAAGCGGCTCGAAAAACGCCGCCCTGCCGATAATGGCGGCAACGATTCTCGCCCCCGGCAAAAACACACTGCTCGGCATTCCGAATCTCAGCGATATTTCCGTAATGTGCAAACTTATGGAAGATATGGGTTGTAAAACAAACGCTGACGGCGGTTCTATCGCCATCGACACAACAAATATCGAAAAACCATTCGGCGATTATGAAATCGTCCGCAAAATGCGAGCAGGCGTTTGCGTGCTGGGGCCTCTGCTGGCCCGCCAAGGCCGTGCCGAAGTCTCAATGCCCGGCGGCTGCGCAATCGGCTACAGACCAGTTGACATCCACCTGCGAGGCTTGCAGGAACTCGGTGCAAAAATCGAATTAAAAAACGGATATATTGTCGCTCACGCAAACGGCGGTCTTAAAGGAACAAATATATTTCTCGGCGGTCCTTTCGGCTCAAGCGTTCTGGCAACCGCGAATGTCTTATCGGCTGCGGTGCTGGCAAAAGGCAAAACCGTCATCGAATCGGCCGCTTGTGAGCCGGAAGTTACAGACCTTGCAAATTGTCTTGTAAAAATGGGCGCGAAAATCAGCGGTATCGGCTCGCCCCAATTGACAATCTATGGCGTAAAGCACTTAAATCCGGTTGAATATACCGTGATACCGGACAGAATTGAAGCCGGAACATTCCTTGCCGCCGCTGCTATAACAAAAGGAAAACTTAAATTAAAAAACTGCCGGCTCGAACACCTTATGGCGGTTGTTGACAAACTCAGAAGTATGAATATCCCCGTCGAAGAAGCCCAGGATGGCTGCGAGATTTCATCAAACGGCCGCATCCAGCCGACAGATATTACTACGCTGCCTTATCCGGGTTTTCCAACCGATTTGCAGGCCCAGTTTATGGCCGTGCTGTGCCTGGCTAACGGCAACAGTGTAATAACTGAAAAAATCTTCCCCGACAGATTTATGCACGTTGCGGAATTGAGCAGAATGGCTGCTAATCTAAGAAAGGAAGGCCCTCACGTCATTGTCAGCGGCGTTGAAAAACTAATCGCCGCTCCGGTTATGGCTTCGGACTTGCGAGCATCAGCCGCTCTTGTTGTGGCTGCCCTTGCCGCTTATGGCCAAACCATTGTAAACCGTGTCTATCATATTGACAGAGGCTACGAGAAAATCGAAGAAAAACTTAATGCGGTTGGCGCAAAAATCGAACGCCAGAGCGTTTAAACTACCTGTTATGACAGAAAAAATCGACATATACAAACTTGCCAATGGAATGACGATACTCGGTATTCCAATGCCGCAGGTGCAGTCTGCCGCGTTTGACTTTCTGCTGCCGGCAAGAGCAGCCGTTACGCCTGACGGCTGCTGCGGAGCGCGGGCCGTCATCAGCGATTGGATTTTCAGAGGCGCAGGCGGCAAAACAAGCAAAGAGCTTACCGACCTGCTCGACGGCCTCGGCCTGCATCGAAAGAGCAGCGTAGAATCAAAACATATCGCTCTGTCGGCTGCCCTTGAGGCAGAAAATCTTCATCAGGTAATTGAGCTTTACGCGGACATAATTCTAAAACCTGCTCTTGACGATAAACAGTTCGAATATTCGAGACAGCTTGCCCTGCACAGTCTGGCAAGTCTCGAAGATGACCCTATGCAGAAAACACTGCTTATGCTCGCAGAACATTTTTATCCCGACCCGCTGGGAAGAAATCCGCTCGGAAAACAGGATGATTTGCAAAAACTGACGGCGGAAAAATGCGTAAAAATTATTTCTGAAAACTTCAATATCGGCGGGACTGTTCTGGCCATTGCAGGAAAATATGATTTCCAAAAGCTCTGCCCGCTGCTTGAAAAACTTTTCGCCGGTAAAAAACCTGAAAAGGCAAAAGATATAAATGTAAAAAAACAATCCCCTGCATACCATCATCAGCAGCACGACGGGGCCCAGGTGCATATAGGCATTATAACGCCGACTGTAACGCCGGGAAGTGCGGATTATTACAACGCAAGAGCCGCAGTCGCGGTTCTCTCAGGCGGTATGAGCTCAAGACTCTTTACCGAAGTCAGAGAAAAAAGAGGGCTTTGTTACGCTATATGGGCAAGTTACCACAGCCTTAAGGAAATGGCGGGCATAAGATGTTATGCCGGAACTACACCCGACAAAGCCCAGGAAACTTACAATGTAATAATAACAGAATTTAAAAGACTCGCTGAAGGAATCGGCGAGGACGAATTGAAAAGAGCCAAAATCGGGCTTCAAAGCAGCCTTATAATGCAAAGCGAATCCACCATAGCCAGAGCACAAGCTGCCGCAATGGATTACTACATACTCGGCAAAGTCAGAGGCCTTGATGAGATAAAACAGCAAATTGAAAAAACAACCGTTAAATCCGTTCTCGATTTTCTAAGAAAAAATCATTTTGATAAATCCTGCTCGGTTACAATCGGCCCGGCAGAAATAAAAACGGTATAAAGAATGGAATTCAAATACAAAAAACTTGCGAACGGCCTTGACATCATCGCTGAAGTCAACAAAGACGCTCAATCCGCGGCGGCAGGCTTCTTTGTAAAAACAGGCTCGCGCGATGAAACGCAGCAAATCAGCGGCGTAAGCCATTTTCTCGAACATATGCTCTTTAAAGGCACCGACCACCTTTCAACCCATGATGTCAACCGCAGATTTGACGAACTCGGCGCGATATACAACGCCCAGACAGGCGAGGAAAACACGATTTATTACTCCGCGACCCTGCCGGCGCAGCTTTACGAAGCAGCGAAACTGTGGTGTCAGCTTATGCGTCCGGCGCTGAGAGATGACGATTTCAATATGGAAAAAAATGTTATTCTCGAAGAAATCGCTATGTATAAAGATATACCGGAATTCGATGCCGTGGACAAATGCAGAAGACTGCACTTCAGTCCGCATCCCTGCGGAAACAGCGTCCTCGGAAACAATGAGTCCATCGGCCGGATGTCCGCCGAACAAATGAGAGAATATTTTAACAGAAGATACGCCCCAAATAATATAACCGTTGCTGCTGCCGGAAATTTCGATTTTGAAAAAATATGTGATTTTCTCCAGGCCGGCTGCGCCGACTGGCTGCCAAAACAGGCTGACAGGAAAATAGAATATTTCGCCGGCACCGCGAAAAAAGAACAAGAAAAGAAAAAGAATCTGACCTGCCGGCACATTTGCCTGGCCAGTCCGACAGTTTCTTATCAGGACGAAAGAGTTTACGCCGCGACTCTCCTTGCGAAAATCATAGGAGACGAGACAGGCTCAAGATTTTTCTGGCGGCTCGTCGATACGGCAATTGCCGAAACAGCGACAATGCACTGCGAGGCAATGGACGGAGTGGGAGCCTTTTTCAGCTATATCCGAACTGCTGAAGAAAACGGTTCAAAAGTCCTGCAGATTGTTGAAGATATTTTCAAATCGCTGCAGGAGGAAAAAATCTCCGCAGACGAGCTACAAAAGGCAAAGAACAAGGTCCTCTCGGCAATTACAATCAAAAATGAAATCCCGATGGGAAGGCTGATTGAGATTGGCTTTAACTGGCTTTATCTGAAAGAGTATCGGCCGATTGAGGATGAGATACAGCGGATTAAAAAAGTTACTCTTGATGATTTGACGGCACTTATGCAGGAGTTTCCGCTTACGCCCTTTACGCAATTCTCCCTCGGGCCGGAAAAATAACTATATTGCAATCCATAACATCTTGCAGGGAATAGACTTATAATATAAAAGTTATTTTTTCTCTTGCAAAAACGCCGGCCTATGATAGAATAGCAGCGTTAAACAGGGAAGTTTTTATGGAAAAGGACAGTTACGATAACCAGATGGAACAGGATATTGCAAGATGCAATCAGGACATCTCGAAAGCCGCTGAGCAGGGGAACATATCGCCGCAATCACAAAAATCAAAATCCGCTTCGCGTGTTATGCCCGCTTTTGAGGACATTTTAAAAAACAAGGCTACACAGTCACATCCGCCCGTAGAGAGCGCAGGTGAAAAGGAATTCATCCGAAAAATGGTGGAAAAAATAAGCAATTCGCAGCAACAGGACCGCTCAAGCCAGATACCCTCGCTTGATTTGGGTAAGCAAATTCTCGCACAGCAAAGAAAAATAGCCGCTCTTAAAAGAAAATCGCCTTTATCAAATGATAACTTATCCGTAAACAAGGAGCAGGTTCGACCCTTCGACATTGCTCAGGGCAGGCAGGTAAGTCCAATGCCGCCGACGCCCGCCTCTCCTCAGCAAAGGATTATCGCCGACATCGTGGCAAAAGAAATTCTCGTATTATCGTCTGCAAGATAATCCTGCAAAAATCCGCCCGGAAATTTTTGAGAGTTTCCTTAGCGTTTTTTTCTCAACATCACCGCACCAATAATCAGTCCCAGAGCAATCATGTCCCTTCCAGCCAATGCGAGGCCAATATCGCAAAGTCAAGAAAGTTAACAACCTTGTTGTGATTTAGGTCGCCAATAGGATAAGTTAATTTCAAAAAAGGATACGTTTGATTATCCTCAATGCCCCAAGTTTGAGTAAAATCCCAGTTAGTAAAAGTGCCTATCTGTTTCATTTCCACAGTTGTTTTTCCTTCTCCACAGGCACTTGTAGGAAATAGATCTATATTCCAGTAACTATCTAAACACGTTCCATAGTTACAGTTATTTCCTACTAATCCTCCCACAAAATCATTTCCTGAAACAGTTGAGATTGAATAAGAATTTGAAATTGTTTGAGCCCAACCTGGTGCATCTCCCACTAATCCTCCCACAAAATCCTCTCCTGAAACAGTTGAGATTGAATAAGAATTTGAGATTGGTCCACCGATTTGTCCTACTAGTCCGCCAATGTCCCATGCTCCTGAAACAGTTGAGATTGAATAAGAATTTGAGATTGTTAAACCATAACCCATTCCTACTAGTCCGCCAATGTACTCTACTCCTGAAACATTTGAGATTGAGTGAGAATTTGAAACTATTGTTCCACTGACACTAAAACCTATTAATCCCCCAACATAATGACTATTCCCTAAAATTTCTCCTGTTGAGTAAGAATTGCTAATTGTTCCAGCAATCTGATAGGCTACTAATCCACCAACAAAACGACCTCCCGAAACATAAACATTAGTTAATCCAACATTTTGTATATTCCCCCCATTTACAAATGCAAATAAACCTTGATACTGACTCTGACTCTCAATTCTATTTATAAATAAATTTGTAATTATTAAATTTTTTCCATCAAAATTTCCTGTAAAATTGTCTGTTGAATAATTTCCAATAGGAACAAATCCTTCTCCACCATTCCAATTTATAGTATCAGAGGCATCTATATCATTTCCTAACTCGTACCACGCATCTACATCGTTATTCATCTCCTGAAGTTGATAAACATCTGTAATTATATAAGGGTCTTGTTCTGTTCCTGAACCCTGCCCGCTAAAACCATAGGCATTTTGCAACACTGACAAAGTCAGCACTGACACTAA
>JBAVNP010000026.1:0-9824 GCA_049691175.1 Sedimentisphaerales bacterium | reverse complement strand
CCTCACGGCGGCGGCGGGCCCGGCGCAGGACCGGTCGGCGTTGTTGAAAAATTGCTCGATTACCTGCCGGTCTCGATTGTTGTAAAAAGAAGCGACGGCACTTTTGCGCTCGAATATGACAAACCCAAATCCATCGGCTATATCGCTCCGTTTTACGGCAATTTCGCGATAATACTGCGTGCCTATGTCTATATTCTTATGCTTGGCAAAGAAGGATTAAAAGAGACGGCTGAAAATGCGGTTCTTAACGCGAATTACGTAAAGGAAAAACTCAAAAGCTATTATGACCTGCCTTATCCACAGGTTTGCAAACATGAATGTGTTTTCAGTGCCGCAAGACAAGCCGCCAACGGCGTTCACGCGATAGATATTGCAAAGGCCCTGATTGACGCCGGTTTTCATCCGCCGACGGTTTATTTTCCGGCGATAGTAAAAGAATCAATAATGATTGAACCGACGGAAACGGAGAGCAAGGAAACACTCGATGCGTTTATCGAAGTGATGATAGCTATTGCCGAGACGGCACAAAAAGACCCCGCAAAGTTAAAGGCCGCACCTGTATCAACCCCTGTCGGTAGACTTGACGAAACCGCCGCCGCGAAGAATGTCGATATAGCAGAATTGTAAAGAAAGAACACAGAACTCAGAATACAGTAGACAGGAGAACTTAAAAGTTAAAGCTAAAAGCCCAAAACCAAAACTGAAAATTTAAAACCAGACGCAGCAGCGGAGAAAAAATAAAAAAATTATAAATTTTTTGGGTGTTGGAGGGGTGGAGGTAGAGAGGTATTGATTTCGGCTTTTCCGAGGTCGCCAGAGGGGGCGACTATGTACACCATAGGGGTGGTAGGGGTAAAAAAATGCCACAAAAAAATATTTTAGCTCTCGCAAGATTATTTTTTTTCCTTGACAAATGGACTGTCGAACGGTATAAGATAAATAATCATTTGATGAATTCCCCCGATTTTGAATTTTTTCTAGTGATGACGCGCCAATAAATGCGAATGACAGGAACAGTAACGTCCCCTATAGGTAAGAGAGCCAGCGAATAGAATGAATGTAGTAAAAAAGGATATGATGGAAAAGGTATAATATGTAGGATAGTAGAAAAGGATAGTCTGAGATATTCGGCCAGAGATATAGAAGTATATACCAGAGCCTGGGCATAACGTGTCCAGGCTCGCGTTGTTATCATAGGCTCCGAGAGGGGTCAGATATAGAGAATTATCAATGAAGGTATAGGGTATGGAGGTTAAAAACATAAGAAAGACAGAGGTACCATTTACCATAAAGAGCTTCTTTGTGTTGAAGAGGCTCATTAATTTAAAAAAATTTAAAGAAAGGAAATACTCATGAAAATTCAATTGCATCCGGCAATGAGCGCAGAAAAAAAGACATCGGAAGAAAGTGTACTGGACGTACTAATTTGTGGGGGTCAAACACAGGAATCGCCGATTACTTATTATTTTAACTTCCCATATAAGAGGGTTTACGCCATGGGATGTGATTTCGAGGGCGGGTTTCTTGTTTTAAAAGGTTCATCGGCCGCCAAATATACAAAGAATAAATTGAAGCCTCAGCACAAAAAACTCAGAGAAAGACTTATCAGAGGCGGTATTCTTGTAGATAAAGGTTCCTCGTTAGAATTCACAAGCCCGCGCTTGTTCAAAAATGAATTTGAGGCAACTGGTGTAATATGCGGCAATAACAAATATCGCAAATATTTTGGTGTATGGCGTGACAAAGCAGGACGAACACCATTAGAAAATAGACTTATAGGAATAACCGAATTGAAAGCAGAATACATTCAATCTGAGGAATAACTTTAACATATAAATGAACAAATTTAATTCTTTTGTTCTAACAGAAAAGGGTTTTGCTTATGGAATTATCCACAGGAATCTTTATTGCCGTTTTAGGATATAAGATTTTTAAAGAAATATTTCAAGAAAATCCTGAACAAAAAGCTGTGCGTGAAGCGACTGAACAGGAAAGACAAAAAAAGCATCTTGAAGCTATGGAAATTGCTCAAAGGGAAAGAGAGCGGCAACAGGCTTTAAAAGCAGCTTTAGAAGAGGAAAAAAGAAAACCTTTTAAAACAGCGGCAGACTGTTTTAAAGAGCAATATGTGTCCTATGCCAGAATTTCCACTTACAATTCTTGTCCACACCGTTTTAAGCTGATTTATCTCGATAAACATGATGCTGGTTCTTCAGGTTTTTTAAATTATTCTAAAGGAGCTGCCTTTCATATGGCAATAGAAAGGTATTTAAAAAAATATTTAGGGAAACTTGTAACCGGATTGGATTACAAGGAAATTGTTAACGAAGCATTTAACTTGAGATATTTAAAAAGCCCCAAATGGTATTGGAGTCCAGATAGAAGAGGACGCGAAAACATAAAAAGAAAAAAATTCAGAGATAATGCCAAGTTTTTTTGCAAAACATTCCCAGAAAACGTAAAAATTGTTGCGGTCGAACAAGAATTGCCATTCACAGTTGATAAAATAAAATTTTATGGAATTGCAGACCTTATTATTAGATATCCGGATGATCACATAGAAATTGTTGACTACAAAACAGGAGAGAGATTGCCCATTAAAGAACAGTTGGAAATTTATTCGATTCCCTATACACAAGGCAAGGATTGCCCATCAATTAGCTTTAGGATTATTTGTGTGGATCGTCAATCGCATTATAGATGGTCTCAAAATAAAATAGAAATGATTAAAAATAGCAAAAATATTCTTAGCATTGTCAATACTATAATGAGCGATAGTAGTTTTGTGCCTTGCATTGGTTCTCACTGTAAAAATTGTTCTATGGGGCATATATGCAAGTATTCAAAAAATTATGAGAAAAACGGCGAAGTATCAAACATCTCCAATAAATTAACAAGGCTAACACCCATTTATGAATGGAAGCATGGGGTCGTACCTCCTAAAAGCGTCAAGAGTAAATTGAATAATTCCTCGACCCCAAAAAAATACCAAGGTTTATCTTATTCACTATCCCAAGCTACACGTGAGTACGAATGCTGGAAAACTAAAAGACATATTCAAATTGGAGAATATCACTTTGTCGATCACAAAGGTAAAAGGTTTTGTATTGATGCTTTTAGAGAGTCGTACCCTGATCGCGCTAATGAGTTAATAAAGAAAAAGCAGGATAAATTGGAGCGGAAGACCACCGGCGGGAATGACATACGAGATTGCTTCGCTGCGCTCGCAATGACGCGATGAGAACGAACCCTGCCCCCTGCCTTCGCAGGGGTAAACTCCGTGTTGGCGGGGCTAACCAAAGTTTGCAATATTCGGGGGAAAATCTTAAAATAGCACTATGAGTGATAAACCGTCAATACTACTTGTAAATCCGCCGATATATGATTTCGCAGCGTTCGATTTCTGGCTAAAGCCTTTAGGAATGCTGACTGTCGCAGGGGCAATCGCAAATCAGACAGATTCCTTCGACCTTGCTCAGGACAGGTTTCAAATCTTCGATTTTTTAGACAGAAACCACGAATTTTATAAAGACAAGCCGCAATACAAAAGCGATAAATGGGGAAGAGGTAAATTCTTTTCTGTAAAAATTCAAAAACCTGATGTGCTGAAAGAAGTTCCAAGATTTTATCACAGATTCGGTTTGCCAGCCGAAATCTTCACCGAGTTTTTGGAAACGCACAAGCCCTGCGATTTTGTTTTTATTCAAACTGTTATGACTTACTGGTATTTAGGATACAGGGAAGTTATCGAGGCGATTAGGAAATATTGGCCGAAGACTAAAATCATCCTCGGCGGGCCTTATTCGATGATTTGTCCCGACCACACAAAAAATCTCGGCGCAGATTTTGTTTTGACGGGAAACGAATTGAATAAATTATGGGATTTTCTGAATATCAAACCCGACGGTTCATTTCTGCCGCCGTGGGATATATACAAAAGGATAGAAACGGCCGCGATGAAGATAACCAATGGCTGCCCGTTTAAATGCACTTATTGTGTCGTGCCGATGCTTTGCGATAGTTTTTCCGCAAGGCCGATTGGACAGGCGATTGAAGAATTAAATTTTCTTGTTTCACGCGGCGTAAAGAATATCGCATTTTATGATGACGCGCTGCTTTATAAAAGCGATGAGGTTTTAAAACCATTTTTAAAATATGTTATTGAAAACAAGATTGATATTTCCTTTCATACACCAAATGCGCTTAATGCAAGATTTATCGACGAGGAAATCGCAGGCTTAATGGTAAAAGCGGGTTTTAAGAGTTTTTATCTTGGTTTTGAAAGCAGGGCAGGGGAGTTTCAAAGGCAGACAGGCTCGAAGATTTTTGACAATGAGTTTGCGGATGCGGTAAAAACGCTGATAGCGGCCGGTGCGAACAAAAATAGTATTATCGCTTACCTTGTATTCGGCCATCCGAAATTTGAAATTCAGGAAGTCGAAAAATCGATGGAATTTGTAAGCAATCTCGGCATAAGGATAATGCTTGCGAGTTTTTCGCCGATACCCGGCACACCCGATGGAAGACTATGTGAAAAATATGTTGATATGAATGAGCCTCTTATGCATAACAAAACCGCATTTCCAATAATCCTTTTCGGCAGCGAAAAAGTAAACAAAATAAAAGATATGTGTCGGAAATTGAACGAGCAAAAATCAAAGTCTTGATATTTCTGTGCCATCAGAGGGGCGGACAATATAAATCTTACTGTCGATTCCAAAACGCTTTTTGTAGTCGGCAAAAACTTTTTCTTTAATTTTTGGAGCTGTTTTGGCATCTGCTATCGTTACTGCTGCGCCGCCGAAACCGCCTCCGCATAATCTTGCGCCTAATGCGTCATATTCAACGGCTTTCTCAACCAGAAAATCAATCTCATCACAGCTTATTTCGTACAAATCTCTTGCTGAGCAGTGCGATTTATACATCAGTTGACCGAATTTTTTGAAATCGGCTTTTTTAAGAGCATCTGCCGCAACAAGAACTCTTGCATTTTCATCGACAACGTGGCTTGCACGTTTGAATAAAACGGGGTCAAGGATTTTTTCAAAATTCGCCAGTTTTTTTGAATCTATATCACGAAGCGCTTTTGCGTCGGGATATTTTTTTTGAATTATTTCAAGGGCTTTTCGGCACTGCTGTTTCCTGCTGCCGTAATCGCCTGCTCCTACTTCGTGGCGAACCATACTGTTGAACACCATTATACAAAAATTCGCAGTATCAAACGGCAGCTGCTCAATAGCCAGGCTGCGGCAGTCCAGCAGCAGTGCGTGGTCTTTTCGTCCGTTAATTACTACCGTCTGGTCCATTATACCGCACGGACTATCGGCGTATTTGTTTTCCGCCTTCTGGCAAAGCGCCGCAAGTTTTTCTTTGGTTATTTTCTTTTCATTATTGCCAAGGGCTAAAAGGGCATTGGCGATTGAAACCTCAAGTGCCGCTGATGAGCTTAATCCCGCGCCGACAGGCACATCGCCGGTTATAAAAAGCTCCGCGCCGGAGGAGAATAAATCAGCCTGCGCGAGCAGTGCGGCTGTTCCTATGCCGTAATTTGCCCATTTGGGCTTATCTGTGCTTTTAATTTTTTTTGAAAGTTCAAATTCAAAACTTTCCTTTGCCCAGTCTGAATACATTATTATTTTTTTGTCGGTTCGGGCGCAAGCCGCGACGGAAAACGATTTGTCGATTGCACAGGCTATGACGAAACCATCATTATAATCGGTATGTCCGCCGATTAGCTCTGCCCGGCCGGCTGCCGTGCTGATGATTTGAGCGTTTGTTCCGAATGTATCGCAAAACTTTTTTAAAATAATTTCTTTCATATAGACTCAGGTTCCGTTGACTTTTTAAACTGGTCCTGGAATATCCCTAATGTTTTATCGTCAAAAAGACACATAGTAACTTTTTTTATGCCGGTGCGGTCTTTGAGATAATCAATTATTGTCGCAAGCATTATTTTTGCACATCTGTCAGCTGGATAGCCGAAAATTCCCGTGCTTATCGCGGGGAACGCTATTGATTGCAGTTTATGTTTATCTGCGATTTTTAAGGAATTAAGCGTTGCATTTTTAAGTTTATTATCTTCATCGCCTTCGCCCATTTGCGGGCCGACAGCGTGAATTACGTATTTTGCTTTTAAATTTCCTGCCGTGGTAATAACCGCACCGCCGACGAACGTGCCGCCGATTTTATCACACTCGGTCTGAATGCTCGGTCCGCCTTTTTTTCGAATAGCGCCTGCAACGCCTCCACCGAGAATAAGCTGCGCATTGGTTGCGTTTACTATCGCATCACAGATTTGTTCGGTAATGTCGCCTTTTACAAGTTCGAGAATAGAATTATTTATTCGGGTCTGCATTTTGTAAGTCGGTCAGGCCTGTCTGCCAGTCGTATTCGGCATTTCCGCCGTCTTCTGTCATCAGAAAAAGTTTGCCTTTGGCCGAATAATCTTTCTGTATCCAGCCGACAACATAAATGACCTCTTCGCTTGTCCACTGGTTGTTGGTTTTGATGTCGGTTTTTATCTGCTGATATTTTCCTTTTGTAATGAGGTAAAGAAGCTGTTTGTTTTTGCCGGTTTTGTCCTCATAAATTTTGTTCGGGTCGATGTTCCCGGTAAGATTAGCATCAATTGTATAACTGCTGTCGGGATATTGATATGCGCAGTTCCAGTGTCCGTAAGCCTTGCCGTTGGGGTCTATAGTTATTTTGACATCGCCTCTGTTTTCGCCGTCGCGCTGGACGGCGCCCGCAAGAACAGTTTCATCTTTTATAACGACTTTACCTTTTTTGCCCGTCTGTTTAATTGGGAAGTCTTTTTCAGACAGCAGTCTTTTTTCCTCGAACCACGGCCGTTCCGCGTAAATGTCGATAGCCCCTCTCGGCCCGAACATCGCGGTCAGGTCTATCATATAAAGCAATGCTATAATTACTACGGCGATTAAGATAACCAGCATCGCATAACCGTTTTTGTGGGTTATTTTCTTAAGCATTTTTAAATTTTTCCTCAACGATAGATTTTGTATTATATCAGAATTTTATCCATCATTCGTGGAAAGGCGATGCACTGGCGGATATGTTTTTCGCCGGTGAGCCAGGCGAGCGTTCTTTCAACGCCGAGGCCGAAGCCGCCGTGCGGCACCGAGCCGTATCTACGCAAATCGAGATACCACTGGTAATTTTCGACTTTGTAGCCCTGCTCATTGATTCTCGCAAGCAGTTTATCATAACCGTCTTCTCTAATCGAGCCGCCGATGACTTCGCCGAATCCTGCCGGTGCCAGCATATCGAAATTCTGCACGACCTTCGGATTTTCCCCGTCTGTCTTCATATAAAAAGCTTTTGCCTCTCTCGGATAATGAGTAACAAAGACGGGTTTGTCGTGCATAAGCGATATTATTGTCTCATCGCTGCCGCCTAAGTCTTTGCCCCATTCAAATTCCGAGGCGAGTTTGGCATGCTTTGGGTTATTTTCAATTTTTGTCTCAATCTCGGCCAAATCGCTGCGTAAATCTATTAATTCCGCCGCGATTTTGTCCTGCCGCCATTGTTTTAGCTGTCCTTTGGCCTCATTTTCAAGTTCGCTTATCTTTTTTTCAATCTGTTCTTTTTGCGCCTTGAATTCGTTTAGTTGAGCAGCGAGAAAATCCTGTGCTTTTTGACTTTTCAATATCTCTGATGCCTGTGTGTAGGTTAAGCGATAAAACGGCGGCGTGATTTTCTTCAGGGATTCAATATCGGCGCCTAATGTTTTCAGTTCAGGTTCGTTTTTTTCAAGAGCCTCTTTTACGATAAACGATACAAAGTTTTCGGCAATCTCCAAAATGCCCGGCAAATCGACAAATGCAACTTCCGGCTCAACCATCCAGAATTCGGTCAGGTGTCTTCGGGTTTTGCTCTTTTCAGCTCGAAACGTCGGGCCGAAACAGTAAACCCTGCCGAAACTCAAAGCGGCGCATTCGAGATGAAGCTGTCCTGTCTGTGTCAGGCAGGCAGGCGTCCCGAAATAATCGACCGTGAACAAACTGCCGGCCTCTTCGCCTGCGATGCCTGTGAAAATCGGCGTATCAATAAGGGTAAAACCATTATCGTTAAAAAATTGTCTTATCGCATTGACTAATGTATGGCGAACTTTGCCGATACACCATTGCCTTTGCGAGCGAAGATGTAAATGGCGGTTTTTCAAAAGGAAATCTATGCCGTGCGACTTTGGCGTAATCGGATAATCGGTCGATTCGCATATAACTTTGGCGTCCGTAACGACAAGTTCGTATCCGCCGACGCTGCGTTCGTCTTTCTTTACTGTGCCTGTTATTGTAAGCGAAGATTCTGTTCCGAGTTTTTTAAGCTGCTCAAAAAGGTCATCGCTGATTTTGCCCTTTTCAATAACACATTGGCACAAACCGCTGCCGTCACGGACAACGATAAATATCAATTTACCGCTCGGCCTTGAATGATAAATCCATCCGCCGATTGTAACAGTCTTATCAACATTGTTTTTCAAATCGTAAATTCGTGTAAGATTTTTAAGCATTATTGTTGTCCATTTGGCCTTTCAGGTGTGATTATTCCCGCGACGATATAAGTCGCAAGCAGTGGAAGTATGCCGGTAATCAGGCAAAGGAAAACAAGAATAAGTCTTATCAGCGTTGAATCCATTCCCGTTATTTCTGCCAGTCCTCCGCAAACGCCCAAAAGTTTCCTGTCAGTTTTCGATAAATAAAGCTTCTTCATCTTCTATGTCCTTCAATGTTATTAATTTCTTTGAACATCATTTGGTTCTTTAGATAATTCTTTTTTGCATTTTTTCAAAGGCCATATATTAATATCGTCATTATTTTTGTCTCTCTCACCGGAATATGGTTGTCCTCCATTATCTATTCCATTTTCTCCTTTGCTGTAAAGAATAAAACTATCATCTGTAAGTTTATATATAAATGATTGACCATTAACAGGGTCAATGAAAATTTCTTCTTTTGTTAAGCCTTCAATCTCGTCTAAATTCTCAGGCCAAAAACCATTTTTGTCTTTATAACGCCTTATGGCAATCAGAAGCAAAGCTCCTTTTTTAAATGAATTCCCTTGTAAATATCTATCATGTGTTTTGTAGTAAGCCGGTTCTAATATATAACTTAACATTTCAATAAAATATTTGTAGTTCAACTGGAATGTAGATAGGGAAAACTTATTTGGCCCTTTACTCCAGTCGAAATTCGGGTCTGTCGTTTCATAATATTTCTGGTAAACAGCGTCAATTATTTTCGATAATTCTTGTGGTGTTGCCGGAGCAAAAAACCAATATAATATGCTGTTTGCTTTGACAAGTTTTATTTGGAGATAATTCTTCGGAGGAATATTAACTTCCGGGGAAAAAAACTTCGCCACTTTTTCAAAATTTCGCGTAAACCTATATTGTCCTTTTGCGTTTACTTCATAGAAAACGCCGAACACATTTTTGAAAAGCAGTTTCTCATAATCAATCGCTCTCGGCAAATCCGATTCCCAGTCATATTTGACCTCGTTAATTAACCCCTCGATTATGTTCAATTGTTTTTTGTTTACATTTCCCGTTACAATAAAATCTTTTAAATTACTGATTGCAATGTTTTTCATTGCCATTCCACTTAATATTTGAATTAAGAATGATTGTTGACAAAGATGATTTCCCATTTGAAGGGTACAGTAATTTTTTTTCAGTCCCTGTTCAATTTTTCCTTCTGCAATATCATTATTTGCGGCTCTTGAAAGCGATTGTGACCATCGCCTAAAAGCACCCAGCCTTTCCATATCGAAGGAAAATAGTGTTTTTGATGTTACATCGAATTTGC
>JBAVNP010000025.1:0-2916 GCA_049691175.1 Sedimentisphaerales bacterium | reverse complement strand
AGCCTTATTTGCACCGACTTTGCTGCAGTGGTTTATTATGCAAATGAAGCAGGGGATGTCGGGCCAAATCAGTGTTTTCGCCGACAGCAAAGCATTCACAAATTTTCTCAATACGAAAATCATCGGTTTGATGTTTGCTATGAGCCCGATTCTGATAGCACTTACTGTAGGGTCTATATTGTCATGTGTTGCCGTCAGCGGCCTGAATTTTGCGCCAAAGGCCCTGAACCTGAAATTCGATGCGATAAATCCGGTAAAAGGTTTTGGGAGATTGTTCGATGTCAAATCCGCAGTAAAACTGGGCATTTCTATAGCAAAGTTTATTTTCATTTCAATTGTCGTCTGGCGTTATCTTCAAAGCAGAATCGATACACTTGCTGTTATTCGATGGGCCTGGTCTGCACAGATAATGGTGGCCATCGCAAAAATAACATTAGGAATGCTGATACGCATTTGCGTGGCGCTGCTGGTTATAGCGGCAATTGACGTTTTCTTTCAGAAGTGGAAATATATCCGGGACCTGAAGATGACAAAGCAGGAACTAAAATTGGAGCGAAGAGATACCGAGGGTTCACCCGAGGTCAAATCCCGTATCCGCCGGATTCAGATAGAAATGACTAAAAAGCGTATGCTGAAGGAGATTCCAAAAGCCAATGTTGTTCTTGTAAACCCAACGCATGTAGCTGTCGCGCTTCGCTATGAAGCCAAGACAATGGAAGCTCCTATTATGGTGGCTAAAGGCGCAGACCTCCTGGCAGAAAAAATCAGAGAGATAGCTCGGGCATATGGAGTGCCTATTGTAAGAAAGCCGGAATTGGCCAGAACAATATATTCCACAGTGAAACCGGGCGATGCCATACCGCAAACGCTATATGCGGCTGTGGCGGAGATATTGGCTATGATTTACAGGCTGCGGCATAGAAAAACTTAAAACACGAATTTGACACATCTAATTGCCGAAAATAGAAGAGGTTACCTGATTAACCGCAGCCAGTTGCTGCTGAATCAAAGTAATGGTTTTTTCAAGACGGGCATATTTGTCAACAAGTCTTTGTTTCACTTTATCAAGTCGAGTTTGTTCGTTTTCTATTTTCTTCTCTATTGCTGCCTTCTTGTCATCAAGGATATTTTGACTGATATCAAACCGACCGTCAGTTTCAAGTGCCTTGTTAAGGAAATCTTCAAACGCACCAGCGATGCCTTGTTTGACATGAATAATAATTGGGTTCTCATCCGTACCGTATGTACCCACCACTAAAGGCACGCTAAGCTGCAAGCTATTCTCAGGATACTTGGGGGCACCAGTATCGGCATCAAACTCACTGTTGCCTGTTATAAGAGTGCCGCTCCTGGTAGCAGTGCGGTATGTAGATTCAGATGCCAGTTTTATCCAGGCCTCGGTAATCACATTTTGGCCTTCCACTTCCTCAACTTTTACCTTGACATTATAAGTGCCGGCGGTTGTATATTTATCGCTGGCAGCATAAAACTGTACAATACTACTGCTGCTGTTGCCGCTTTTTGTCGCTCCAAGCAACTCAAGAATGCCGGTAAAGTCTTCATTTATGGCATTGTTGAATTCGGTTGTATCAAATTGCATCATTCCGGCGCCATCAATGGTAAGGCCTATATCAGAAGCCTGAATAAAGCTGTCTATCGTATTGATGAAGCCGGCGGCTGCACCAATAAAAGGAGTACGGGACTGGGACTTCAGAAGGGAAGCTCCCATATCATCGCTCAATATACCCATCTTTTTTGTATCGGCGTTATATTCAGTTTTATCCTTCAGCTCGGTAATTAAATCATTATAAGCAGTAACCATCGTCTGGATTTTTTTTGTAACCGATGACGTGTTTTTACTAATAGTTATTTTAATGGGCTTACCGGTTTCTGTAATATCATGAAGATTCAAGGTCACTCCGGTCAGGGCGTTGGTAATGCTGTTACTATTCCCGCTGACCCACTCGCTATTATTGCCTTTCACTGTTTCAACAACCGTACCGTTAGCGTTGGTCAGCTCGCTGTCGATTGCAATCAGGCCTACGTTGCCGGCAGCACCGAGAAATGTGAATATTACAGGGCCATCTTCCAAACTGGTTCCACCACCGCTAACTGTTATATCTCCGGTATTAACTGTCGAAAGGTCTTCTTCAAGCCTGGCTTGAATCTGCGCATAGGTGGCATCGTGAGCAATCTCTCCCGTTGTTTCGCCGCCATAACTTAAATGGTAATGACCGCCGGTCGGTGCAGCATCAGTGCTCAACGTTTGTACCTCTGGAACCGCTGTCGGTGTGTAATCGTCGATCTTAATCTGAGAGCTTTGCGCATTCTGAGTTTGAGTAAAAGACGTTGATGCAAGAGACGCAAGGCTCTCTGATACGGTGCCGCCTTCTACGGATTCAGCAAAAGTTATATCACTCAAGGTTGTCGACCCTGACCCGTGATTATAAGTCAGTGTGTTAAGCACTAAACTACTTGCTCCGCAAGTATTATCTGTAAGACAGATTTTACCATTAACAAGGGTTGCTGTAGCAGCTCTTGCGCCGCCCACCTCAAAGCGGCTGTTGATTTCATCAATAATATGGCCTACGGTAGTATTTGCGGTAACAGTGTAGTTTGTAGTGAATGTAGTCTCATCAGTCCGTGTTCCACCGATTGTAATATATGCATTATCACCTGTTCCAAGAGTACCATTAAAGGTATCGAGGTCTGTGATTTTGGTGGTTAGGCCGGCATTTTCGCCTTCAACAGTCAGAGCTGATGATGCTTCCCATACCTCCGTATTACTGGCATTGACAGATATTTGATAATCCTCACTTGCTTCCTGGCCGCTTAGCATCAGGTGGTATTTACCACCTTGATAAACTAAGCTGGCTGTGACGCCGGGATTTTTCTCGTCATTATTTATCAAGTTGA
>JBAVNP010000024.1:0-7135 GCA_049691175.1 Sedimentisphaerales bacterium | reverse complement strand
GTAAACATCTAACGGGGCAAGTCTCACGGGGTAAACTCCGAAGATAAAGATTGCTGATTACGCGGATTTTGGATTGCCGTCCGTCTTCGTCTTCGACTACGCCGCGACAAGGGGGCGGGCAAGTTTTGCGTAAAACGAACTGCCCATATCGCGTAAGATTATCTTGCTTTTTGCCGCCAAGTGAGTGAAAATAGCTCTCCAAATTAAAAAATCATTTAACTCAATCTTTCAGGAGGCAAAAAATGAAACTTAGAATGCTAATTGTAATTGTCATAATAACCCTTATAGCCGGGGACGGCTTTTCAGCCACCGTCGCACAGTGGCTCGGTTATCAGGCGGATGCGAATAACCCGGCCGCAGGTAAACAGTCCGGCACAGGGACGTGGAAAGAATCACTGTGGAGAGAAGGAATTAAAATTCCTCAGCCCGGACCTACTATCACCAGCAAAGACGAAATAAAAATCGTCAGAGCCAAGTCGGTCTGCACGCTCGACAGCGACGCAGGAAGCTACGCTTGCAGGCTTAGTATAGCGGGCGGGTCTGAAGACACAAACGCACCGACACTTGAAATCGTAAAAGGCGGAGTTATGGGTATGGGCGATGTTCGTGTCGGCGCCGGCGGCACTTCCCGCCAGGGCGGCATCGGGCGTATCAACCAGACCGGCGGAACTTTAAATCTTGCCGGCAATCTTTTAGTGGGATGCTATGGAACAAGCCAGAACAATCCGAATTACGGAAAAGGTTTTTACACTATCAGCGGCGGAACTATTGCGTGTCTTGCCGAAAACGCCAAAGCAACCTTGTATATAGCGGGAGGCGGCGGTCAGGGAGCAAGCGATGGAACATTTACAATTGTGGGCAATGCCGCCAATATCAGCTTTAAACAACTGTATATCGGAAGCGATGGAAGCAACACCGGCTGCACCGGCATACTCGAATATAAGATTGGTTCTTCCGGCGTAAGCCCGATTCGGGTTTCAAACAGCGTTTCCATTGACCCGCTCGGCGCAAGCTCTACGGCCAAATTGATAGTCAGCGCGACTGCCGAACCGCCAAAAGGCAATATTCTCCTGATTGAGAATCAGGGCAGCACTCCGGTCAGCGGCATCTTTGATACGGTCAACGGCAATCCCGCAACTGAAGGCGCTTCTGTGGCTGTAAGTTCTGGCGGAAAGAATTTTAACTATACCCTGACTTACAAAGGCGGAGCAGGCAGCAATGACGTTATGCTGATTTCTTCATCCGCACCAGCCGCAGCGCCAGCACCGGCAACACCGAATACACCACCGGCACCCGTTGCTAAATAAATCAGCGTTAAAGATAAATCACTCAGGGCCAATCCGATGGGTTGGCCCTTAATTTTTTACTAATTTGTCCCAAATACACCAGTCAAGTAATATATCGCTTTAAAGGTTAAAAACTGGGTTTTTAAGCCAAAAAACGTGCTTTTATAGCACGTTTTTTGTAGAATTATCTTGCTTTGCATACTCTTTTATGCGATAATACATAAGGATATAGCAAGGTGCGCAGCAATACTAGGCGATGGCAACCCGGTGTGCAAGCGCGGATTGGAAGAAGTTTTAAGTTTATATATATATTTTAGGGAGGCAGAAGATGAAGATATTCAAATCATTATTTGTAATTACCCTATTTGTTTTTATGGCTACCCGTGCATTCGCAGCTTCCGTATACATTACCGGGTCTGGCGATTGGGCCACAGCGGGCACGTGGAGTACCGGAGTTGTTCCTGTCGCCGCAACCTGTGCCGATGAGCTTAAACTCTGTAGTCAGGGGACGGACACGTCGGGTGACAACATGGTCATCACGGTCAGCACCAATGTGGGAGATTACAACCAAGGCAGTTGCAAGATAGAAACCGTCCGAAACACCACGCTGAAAATTGTTGACGGAGGGTATCTGGGCAACAATAAAGAGGTGGTCATTGGCAAGCAGGATGCATCAAGCAGTGGTACTGATAATGGCTACCTGCTCCAGACCGGTGGACAACTCAATATTACCGGCAGCGGAAAGCTTGAGATTGGCTATAAGGCTCCCACCTCAGGTACCGATGGCGGCATCTATACCATCAGCGGCGGTTCTCTGATCGGCACTTCAGGCAGGATGTATATAGGTTGTTCAGGTGCTACTGGTTCGATAGGAAAATTCGATGTAAATGGTACTGGCGGAACCATCAGCCTGGGCGGCGAACTGTACATAGCCAATGATAGCTCGACCGCAAACAATTACACCGGCACAGGCACCCTTCAGTTTGACCTTAACGCCTCAGGCGCTGTGAGCAAAATTCAGGTGCTCAAGACTATTATTGATTCACAGGGCTCTTCAGCAGCAACCGCAAATCTGATTGTTAATCTGACCGGTGCTGCTCCGAGCGGCAATCTCCTGCTTGTTGAGAATACGGGCACTAGTTCAGTGGTCGGCTTGTTTGATTCACTCAACGGCGGTTCTGCAGCAGAAGGCGCTACTGTTGTTCTGGGCGGTAATACTTACACGTTAACTTATATGTATGACTCTGTTAGTGGAACAAAAGGTTTAGCGCGTAGTGCGACATATAATGATATCGCATTGATACCAGAACCAGCTACGATTGCGTTGCTCGGTCTCGGCTTGATTGCCATAAGACGCAAGAAGTAAAAAAATGATTAATTTCAGGGCCAATCCAATGGGTTGGCCCTGAAATATTTACCAATTTATCTCAAACACTTATTTTGACAATCCATTACTTTCTGTTATAATCCATCTTCAAAGGAACAAGAATTTTTCAAGCATATTTTAAGGCATATAAATGAGGCTGGCGGCAAGGATGCAGAAGAAACAATGGCATATCTTACCCGCTGATATTTTCACGGGACAACTCGCCTGTGAATTGAAAATGTCGCCGCTGCTTGCCCAAACACTTATAAACCGCGGCGTTAAAACAGCCGATGAGGCAAAAAGTTTTCTCAATCCCAAACTCAGCGAGCTTATTGAGCCGGAACTAATGCCCGGCATAGGCGCAGCCGTTGACCGCGTTGAAAAGGCCATAAAAGACAAAGAAAAAATTACTGTTTACGGCGATTACGATGTTGACGGAATAACGGCTGTTTCGATTCTGCTGGGGCTTTTCAGACTGCTCGGAGCCAATGTCGATTATTATATTCCGCACAGAGTAGACGAAGGCTACGACCTGAACATCGAGGCGGTCGAGCAGCTCGCGAAGTCCGGCACAAAATTGCTCATAAGCGTTGATTGCGGCATGACGGCATTTGAATCAGCACTGGCGGCCAAGGCCTGCGGCATCGACCTGATTATCACAGACCATCACAGGCCTTCGGCGGACGGCAAAATCCCCCAGGCGACGGCAATCGTACATCCGAACTTAGACAAAAACTATCCTGCGCAGACAAACGCAGGCGCTACGGTGGCATTTAAACTTGCCTGGGCCGTTGTTAACCGCCTTAAAGGCAGCGGCGTTACACCGCAGCACCTGAGACAATTTTTGATTAACGCCACGATTTTCGCGGCGATGGGCACAATCGCGGACGTAATCGAAATGCGAGGCGAAAACAGAATCATCAGCAGTTTCGGACTGCGGGCATTTGCCGATTCCGGCCTGCCGGGAATGAAGGCGTTAATCGATGCCGCAAAACTCACGAGCCAGACAATAGACAGTTTTCATATCGGCTACTGCCTTGCGCCAATGCTCAATGCTGCCGGCAGAATGGGACACGCCAGATTAGCGGTCGAACTGCTGACGTGCGATAACGATATCAGGGCAATCCGAATCGCAGAATACCTCAAACAACAAAACAAACAGCGGCAGATACTCGAAAAAAAGATATTCAAACACGCCTGCGTAATGATAGCCGAGCAGGGGCTTGACCATCCTGATAAAAAAACGATCGTTCTGTCGAGCAGCGACTGGCACACCGGCATAATCGGGATTGTCGCATCAAGGCTCATCGATAAATACTATAAACCGGCTATTTTGTTTAACGTTACCAACGGCAAGGCACAGGGCTCAGCCCGTTCAATCGAGGGTTTTGATATTCTCGAAGCTATTACTGCCTGCGGCGGCGAACTTCTCTCCTTCGGCGGACATGCAATGGCAGCGGGATTAGTTATCAATATCGATAAAATAAACGGGTTCGCAGCGGCCTTTGAAAATTACGCCGCTGAGAACTGGAACACCGACGAATTTGTCAGCAAATTCGAAATCGACGCGGTCTGCAAGCTTTCGGATTTGAGCTTGCCTTTTGTAAAATCGCTTGGTGCGCTTGGGCCGTTCGGAAGAGGCAATCCCTCACCGATTTTCGCCGCAAGAGGCGTAAGATTAGTCGCCTCGCCCAGAAGAGTAGGCCAGGACGGCGAACATCTGCAATTAGCCGTCTGCGACAGCTCGGGAAACGCACGGTGTATCGGCTTTAATATGGCACATCTGGAAAAGAAACTGCTGGAAAACGAATTTTTTAATATCGCTTTCGAGCCGCAGATAGACAATTTCTACGGCCAGCCGGCAGTGCAGCTTGTATTAAGCGATATTCAGTTTGAATAAACCCCCACACCTATTGTTTTGTATTATCCCAAATTAAAAATCGTTTCGATAAGTGCTTATAGAATCGCTTATTTCCCTGTCCTGGCACGGCACAATAGGTGTGGGGGTAAATCTCTCTATTTTACTTTGCGGCAGACGAATAGCCGATAAGTTTTGTATTCCGCGAAGTCTTTGCCGGCACGATTACCTTTTAAATACTTCTGCTCAGCTTTTGCAATTTTCTTGCGGTACTTCCACTTGATAACCTTCAAAATAATCGGGTTTCGGCTCTGGAAAAACCGCTCGGCGGCACTGACTACCGGTATCATCACCTCTTTTGTGGCCCTGTCCAGAATATCCAGGTTCGGAGCAGTTTCGGCTGTAATATCTATATCCTCAATAATCTTAAAAGACGACTGCCCTAAAAGAATCATAAATTTATCGAGCTTGTGGCCGCCTTTAATACCACAGGTATCGGCAGAGTGCTTCTTGAAAAAATCACAGATTAACAGAAAACCGCCCTGTTTTAACAAACCGGCCGCTATATCAATTACGCGGTCAAGGTCGATATACTGAAAACTTTCGCAGAACATTACCATATCGTATTTTTTGTCGGTTTTAATATCCTCGAATTTGCATTTGAAGATTTCGCTGGTTTGTCCGACAAGCTGTTCGAGCAGTTTATTCTGATACTCTGTAGGACAAACACAATCAACCTTATATCCAAGGTCGATAAGCCGCTTTGAAAAAGCGCCTGCGCCGCAGCCGACGTCGAGAATCGTCTTTACCTCGGCGGGAATGTGCGAAATAATAAATTTGCAGTATTCATCCTGAGCAGTGTGGAGATTGAGAATGTCCGGCTCAAGGCCTTTTTTCCACAGGCCGTAATGCAGATGCTCAAGCCGAAACAGGCCTTTGCCGACAATATGACCTATTTCAAGGCCTATTTCACGCGATATATGTTTTTTGCTTTCCTTCAAGAATTACCTCCTTGTAAATGTGCGGGATTCAATGTGAAATCGTAATGACAGGCGGTTCTTCGATTTCGCCGGGGGTCTGTTTGCGAACTATGACGCGATAATAAAACCATTTCATAAAGCCGCTTATGGCAAAACTGCAAAAGACCAGCACCAGAGCTACTTCAAAGCTGACAATGATTATCACCAGAAAAACTATCGCACGTATAAGATAGGCGAAAGGCTTTCTGCCGCGAAGATACTGATTGAGGATGTGCGGATAACGGATTCTGCTGACCATAAGAACCGCGACAGCCAATGCGACAAAAGGCAAAGCGGCAATAATAATATTGTGCCCCATATAAGAAAAGAAAGGCTGAGTGCCGTCGATTTTTTTAACAATATCCTGATTGAGAACGATAAGACTTGCAATCACTCCTGCCGCCGCCGGGGACGGAAGACCTGAAAAATTCATATGATTCGCCTCGTCCTCTTCGTTCTCAACATTGAACCTTGCAAGACGTATGGCAGCACAACTAACATATATCGCGGCAGCGAGCCAGAGGAAACGATATATAAAAATGTCGAGCGCCGGATTATTAAACGTAACGCCGGTCTCAACCACACGGAGCATTAAAAAGGCGGGAGCTACACCAAAACTAATTACATCGCACAAGCTGTCGAGCTGGCCGCCAAAACTGCTGGTATTCTGACTTATCCTGGCCAGATGGCCGTCCAGCATATCAGCAAGCATCGCAATAAAAATCATATAAGAGGCTACTGAAAAGAACGGAAAATGCTGATAAACATCAAGACCGCCTGCAACATCGGTCTGACCCGCATGAGAGGCTAAAACTATCGAGGCAAAACCACAGGCGCCGTTGATAAGCGTTACCAGCGATGGCAGCACCGTGATATATTTAAGCCTTTGTTTTCGGACAGCCCGCAAAAGGCTCCGCTTGGCTCGTTCCGATTTGTTAACTGGTTCTTCCATCATATTTCGTCCTGCCTCGACTCGACGTCTCGTCGAGACGGGCTAGTATCGTAAGGCCTGCCTTTACCTTATCGCCTTTCCTAACGATTATTTCGGCGCCGCTCCCAGCGGGCTCGCCTCGCTTCGCGGGCGAAGCAGGCAGATAAAGCTCAGTCCTTGAGCCGAATTTTAACATACCAAATACAGCCCCGCCAGAAAATTCCTGACCTTCCTGTGCATCGCAAACAATTCTGCGCGCTATCGCGCCGCTTATCTGACGGACAAGCATTTTATCTTTAGGTTCTTTCAGGCGGGTCATCGCTATGTCGTTGCTCTCGTTGACCTTACCGCTGATGGGATTCATAGCGTTTTTAAATTTTCCCTTGCGATATGTAATTTTTCCAATCTGCACCGCGCAGGGAGTCCGGTTTATATGGACATTAAAAATACTTAAAAAAATGCCGATTCGAGTCGCCCTGCCGCCGATAAAGTTCGGCTCGTCAACTTCTTCGATATCGCTTATTGTGCCGTCGGCAGGCGATAAAATCAGATTATCGTCCGTTGGAATATCGCGTTTCGGGTCGCGGAAAAAGGATAGTATCCATATTAAAACCATCGCCAAAATGGCTTCAATTAACCAAAACACTAAACCGCCCGGCATAGCAAGAACAGCTA
>JBAVNP010000023.1:0-7263 GCA_049691175.1 Sedimentisphaerales bacterium | reverse complement strand
GGTAATTTCAATGGAGATGGCATTGTGAACTTCCTTGATTTCGCTGCCTTTGCCGAGGTATGGCTGGAAGAGTAACATAAGGATAGTAAAAGATAAACCAGACGGCCTGCAGGATTAATTCCTGCAGGCCGTTTTCGTTGCTGAAATAAAGTTAGAATTAAAAGCCAAAACAATCCTTGAAAAAAAGGAATTCAACGATAGAATAGTCGTCAAAGAGGCCGAAAATCTCTTTTGAAAACCCGTTTTTCGGTTTTAAAGGCTTGATTAATTATGGAGAAATAACAATGGTAAACATTTGTGATTTCGGGGCTGTTGGGAATGGAACAACGAATAATACAGAATCTTTCTCTAAAGCTATTGAGAAATGCTCAAAAGACAAAGATGAAAAGTTAATCGTTCCTGCGGGAAAATATCTGACCGGCCCAATCCGTTTGAAAAGCAATATAAACCTGCATCTTGAGAAAGACGCGATAATATTATTCAGCGATAATTTCGATGATTACCCGCCCGTTAAATCAAGATGGGAAGGAGTGGAGTGTTTCGGATACTCGCCCTGTCTCTATGGCGAAAACCTGAAGAATGTCTCTATTACAGGGCCCGGAATAATTGACGGCCAGGGACAGGCATGGTGGAAAGAATTCAAAAAACACAAAGAGAGTCCAAAAGAACCCGTCTCCGCCCGCGATAAAGAATTCATAAAACTTAATAACAGCCTTGACCTGTCAGCCTGCGGCGGAGGAGGCATTAAATCTTTCTTCTTCAGGCCGCCGTTAATCCAGTTTAATAATTGCTCGAATGTTCTGCTTGATGGTTTTACAACCCGCAACTCTCCTTTCTGGAATACGCATATTCTTTATTGTAAAAATGTTATAATAAAAAACTCAACATTTCAAAATCCCGATTATGGATTTAACGGCGACGGCCTGGATATCGATTCCTGCGATGGCGTCCAGATATCCGACTGCTTCTTCGATGTAAACGATGATTGTCTTGTTTTAAAATCCGGCATTGGGGCCGACGGCATACGTGTAAACAGGCCCTGTGAAAACGTTGTCGTAAAGAATTGCAAGATGCTGCGGGGGCACGGCAGCATTGTTTTTGGTTCCGAGACCGCCGGCGGCATTCGAAATGTAGAAATCTCAGATTGTGTTTTCTACGGCACAGACCGCGGCATCAGGCTGAAATCCCGAAGAGGAAGAGCCGGCGGCGTAGAAAATCTTATTCTTAATAACATCACTATGAACGGCGTCGGTTGTCCGATAGTTATGAATCTATATTACGAATGCGGCGCCGAGCCCGAAGAAATTCCGTATCTTTCCGACCGAAACCCGAAACCCGTCACGGAAACTACGCCTTACCTCAGAAATGTAAAAATAACTAACGTTACGGCCAATGACGCTCAATCTGCGGCATCCCTCTTTTTAGGTCTGCCCGAAAGACCGATTGAAAATGTAACATTTGATAATGTCAAAATTACAATGGCTAAAGACCCTAAACCCTTCCGACCTGCTATGGCCTTTGGAATGAAAGAAATGAAAGGCGAAGGACTCATCGCTGACTTTGTGACAAACTTTGTCCAGCGAAATACTCATATACAAGTATAATAATCGCTAATGAAGAAACAGATTTATGCCGGCGGCTGACACTCTTTGTATATTTTTGACTTTTCAAAATTGACAAAACAACCAAAAAGCTTTATATTACAGCACTTAAAAGCTGTTGCGCCCGTAGCTCAGCTGGATAGAGCAACGGATTTCTAAAACTAAATAGGGTTTTGTAAGTATTTGTCAATAAATGATTAATGGTTGTCAAAAAAGAACTTATGAAACCAACGCAGAACCAACCAAGAACTGACCGAGGACCAACCGAGCAGTCTTAGTGCAGATTTTGGTGCAGAAGAGCATTTCACGCAATCCAAATTGTAGCAAGTGGTCGGTGGAACGATATGTTTTGATTATTGTTTGCGACAGTGTAAAATAGAAAGTAGGATGATGTATTAAATTTTATGAATTAGCAGTATTGAATTTAGGCATATTATGTGATATTCTGTCACATTGATTTTGGTGGATTGACTAATTAAAAAACGGGAGTTTTGTAATGGTTAAAAAGATTTTTTAGTAAAAAACAGGAGGTTTATTATGGTTAAAAAGATTTTTTTAGTAATCATTGCCGCTTTCATTCTGAGTTTGTTTACCAGTAGTTGTGCCAGAAAGGCTGAATCGAAAGGCAATGGCAAGATAGCTGTGGTTGTTTCCACGCTGAATAATCCCTGGTTTGTGGTCCTGAAAGATGCTGCCAGGGCCAGAGCCGAGGAGCTGGGCTATCAGGTTGATGTCTTTGACAGCCAGAATGATACGAACAAGGAATCAGACCATTTTGATAGTATCATCTCTGCCCGGTATGCTGCAATACTGTTTAATCCGACCGATGCGAAAGGTTCCATTGCCAATGTCAAGCGGGCTAAAGAGGCAGGAATACCAACTTTCTGTATGGATAGGGAAATAGCCGAGAATGACATAGCGGCAAGTCAGATTCTCTCTAACAATTATGAGGGTTGTGTCGCTTTAGGTCAGTATTTTGTCGAGAAACTAAACAAAAAAGGAACGTATGTTGAAATACTTGGAATTTTGGGTGACAACAATACATGGGCTCGATCAAAGGGCTTTCACAGCGTAGTGGATAAATACCCTGATATCAAAAAAGTGGGCGAGGAATCTGGAGAGTTTGATAGAACTGTAGCAAATGAGAAGATGGAGCGGCTTCTTCAGAAGTATCCGGACATAGATGCGGTTTTCTGCGGCAATGATGCTATGGCTACCGGGGCGTATGAGGCGCTCAAAGCAGCCGGCAAGGCGGATAAAGTGATGGTCTTTGGTTTTGATGGCGCTCAAGACGTCATTGATTCTATTCGGGAAGGAAAGATTGCAGCCACGGGAATGCAGTTCCCAAAAGTTATGGCTCAAAGGGCTGCGGAAATGGCTCACGAATATATTAGTAAGGGCAAAAGAGACTTTCAGCAGAAAGTATATGTTGATGTGGAGCTGGTCACCAAGGAAAACGTAGCCAAATATGTCCCATACGAAAAGAAGTAATAAACCTGGCAGCTTGTGAAGAAAAAGTCCAAATATATTGCTCTCGCAGCCGTTCTTGTTTTTCTGCTCTACAACTCTTTTTACTTTCGGAACCTGAAAGAAAAAAGAGCAGAGGGAGCCCAGAATAACTTTGATGCTGAACAATACGCTCGTAACTTCTGGGATAAATTAAGCAAAAAGCTCGATGAGACGGCTGATGCCAAACAGTTCCTTACGCTTTTTCGCCAGGACTCGAAAAAGGCCATTGAAAAATATTCAACGAAAGCCAAACATGTGTCATCAACACATTTTTTCCTGCTGCAGGGCGAAGGAAGGCTTATCTCCACCACCAAAGAGGGCGTGCTTATATGCTTAACTGAATCAGAAGCTAAGCCGGATATTCTAATTCCTACAGGTTTGGTTTTCGGTGCTGCTATCCGAAATGCCTCGGGTCTGGTGGATAGTGATGATTTCCCGGACAGTATGAATTACAATAAGGTGTCGGAAGAAATTGACAATATTGTAATGAAGCAGGTGATACCTGCCTTTAAGGATAAGGCAAAGGAAGGTTCGATAGTGCATTTTATTGGTGCAGCGGAAGTTTTTGAGGACAACCCGCAAATCAATCCATTACGAGTTATCCCAATAAGATTGGAGTTTAAGTAGGTCAATGGTCTTATTTGGCGAGAACAGTGTTGTTTTGCAAGCCAGGGGCATTTACAAGACATTTGGCGGGATTAAAGCCCTGGACGATGTAAGTCTTGAAATTCATACTGCTAAAGTCAATGCCGTTGTAGGTGAGAATGGAGCCGGCAAATCTACTCTAATGAAAATCTTGTCCGGTGTATATCAGGACTACAAAGGGCAGATTTTGTTAGACGGTTCCGAAGTTTGTTTTTCCAACCCCAGAGAAGCCCAGGAACGGGGAATAGCAATAATACATCAGGAATTAAATCTCATCCCTTATCTGAGTGTGGCGGAAAACATATTCCTGGGCAGAGAGTATGTAAATCGCTTAGGATTGGTTGATTATCGGCGGATGAACCGGGAAACTGAGGCCTTATTAGCCAAGCTCAATCTGCAGATAAATCCCAAAACAGTTGTTTCTGACTTGCGGGTTGGTCAGCAGCAGATTGTAGAAATTGCCAAAGCCCTTTCACAGAATGCACGAGTCATTATTATGGATGAGCCTACGTCGGCTATCAGTGAACGTGAGATTGACGTGCTGTTTGATTTAATCCGCTCTCTTGTTAAGCAAGGGGTGGCTATTGTTTACATCACTCACAAACTGGAAGAGCTTTTCCGAATAGGCGACCGAATCATTGTGATGCGTGATGGAAAGGTTGTTGGTTCGAGGCCTCTTACGGAAGTCGGCCACGATGACGTTGTGCGGATGATGGTTGGCAGAGATATCAAAGGATTCTTTGTGAAAGTCAAAGCAGCTCAAGCTGAAAATTTATTCCGTGTTCAGGATATTTGTTTGAGTCATCCCGGTCATCCTGAAGATTATGTGGTGGACCACGTCAGCTTTAACGTGAAAAAGGGAGAGGTTCTGGGGCTGTTCGGTCTGATGGGAGCGGGACGAACGGAACTTTTGGAAACTATTTTTGGTTTGCATCCCATAAGGTCGTCCGGTTCGATATTCATGGATGACTGCTGTATCGAAATCAACTCCCCAAACAATGCAATACTGGCAGGAATTGCTTTGGTGCCTGAAGACAGAAAGTTACAGGGTTTGGTTATAGAAATGTCTGTGCGGGACAATATCAGTTTGGCAAGCATAGAGCAGATTGAACGATGGGGATTTTTGAATAATAATTTGGACAAAAGATTGGCGAACGACTATATTAATCGCCTCAAAATCAAGGCTGTTTCTGTCAAACAAAAGGCAGGAAACCTCAGTGGCGGAAATCAGCAGAAAGTAGTAATTGCCAAGTGGCTGGCGATCGAACCCAGGGTAATACTTCTCGATGAGCCGACACGAGGAATTGATGTTAATGCCAAGAATGAAATCTACAAGTTGATTAGTGAACTTGCAGCAGCAGGATTGGGAATTGTTATGGTTTCCTCGGAGCTTCCGGAAATCATGGCTATCTCCGACCGAATTATAGTTCTGTCTGAAGGCAGACAAACAGGCAGCTTTAGCCCATCGCAAGCTACCGAAGAAATACTTTTAAAAGCAGCTATTCCGAAGAGTTCGTGAGGCTGCGACTTAATTAAATCAAAAATTATATGAGATTAAAAGAATACAAAACTACGCTGGAAAAATTTCAATCATTAGCGGCCCTGTTTGTGATGATAGTGGCCTTCAGTGTGCTGCAGAAGGATTTTCGCACCGTTGATAATTTCTGGACCGTTATGAGACAAGTTTCCGTCAATACGTGTCTTTCGGTGGGTATGACAATGGTAATTCTAACCGGCGGCATCGACCTTTCCGTGGGCTCGGTATTGGCTTTAACCGGAGCAATTGCCGCAGGGTTATTAAGAAACGGCATAGAAATCCCGGGCTTGAATCTGTTTGTCGGAGTAACTGTACCTGGCGCCATTGTGATTGCTGTATTTGTTGGCTGCTCATTGGGGCTTTTTAGCGGGTTGATGATTACTCGCTTTAGAATTCCCCCTTTTGTCGCTACATTGGCGATGTTAACGATAGCGCGTGGTTTTACGGAATTATGGACACAAGGGGCTAATATTACCGGCTTAGGCGACACCTTTGATTTCTTCGGAACAGGCTGGCTTATGGGCGTAATTCCTATGCCGGTATGTATTTGCGCGGTTATTGTGTCTATTGCTGCTATTGTATTGAACAAGACTCGTTTTGGCAGGTATATTTATGCTGTCGGCGGAAACGAAAATGCAGCCAAATTCTCCGGCCTGAATGTGAACAGGATTAAAACTCTGGTTTATACCATTTCCGGCGGTTTGGCAGCGGTCGGAGGTATTATTGTTACTGCCAAGATTGACTCCGCCTCACCTGTTGCAGGAGTTGCCTATGAGTTGGACTCCATTGCTGCAGTAGTAATTGGAGGCACCAGTCTGGACGGCGGCAGAGGGTCTGTGCTGGGAACTGTTATCGGTGTCTTGATTATCGGGGTTCTCAATAGCGGATTGACCAGTATGGGTGTGGACCCGTTTTGGCAGAAGGTTATCAAAGGATGCGTGATTCTATTGGCGGTGGTGATTGACAAACTGCGGGCCAAAGAATAAAAGTTCGAGCGTGAAACAGGATTCAGAAAAATGAAAATAATGCAAAAGAAAATAACTTTTGGGCTGATTGTGGCAACCAGAAATATTTTCAATGCCCAACTGGCAAAAGACGGACGAAAACAGCTGCTCAAGGTGCTTGATAAGCTTGGTTTTGATTATATTATTACGCCTGAAAGCGCCACCCCCAACGGAGCGATTGAAACCCTCTCGGACGCCAAAAAATGTGCTCAGCTGTTTAAACAGAACCAGGACAGGATTGATGGAGTCCTTGTAATACTGCCGAATTTTGGAGATGAGTTGGGCGTCGTTCAAACGCTGGATATTGCAAGATTGAATGTTCCGGTTATGATTCAGGCCTGCGATGACCGGTTGGATAAAGTGGATGTCAAGGGCAGGAGAGACGCCTTTTGCGGCAAACTTTCGGTTTGCAATAATCTGTATCAATATGGGATACCTTTTACGGACACTTCTGAGCATACCTGTGATATAGACAGCAAGTTGTTTGAGAATGATATAGACCGTTTTGCAGGAATCTGCCGCGTCGTGAAAGGATTAAAGAATGCAAGAATAGGTGCCATTGGCGCAAGGCCTGCCGCTTTTCAAACGGTGAGATTCAGCGAAAAGCTGCTGCAGGCTTCCGGCATTACGGTGGTGCCGATTGATTTATCTGAAATTATATTCGAGGCTGAAAAACTCGATGACCCGGCAAAGAAAGTCCAGGAAAGATTATCTCAAATAAAGGATTATGGTAATATTCCCGATTATATTGAAGAAAAAAATATTCTGAAACAGGCCAAACTTGCACTTGCAATTGATAATTGGATGGCGGAGAATGAACTTGATGCCAGCGCTATTCAGTGCTGGACCAGCATACAGAATAATTATGGCTGTGCCGCCTGCTTATCAATGAGTATGATGGGCGAACGATTTATGCCCAGCGCCTGCGAAATGGATGTTGCCGGCGTTGTTTCTATGTATGCTTTGC
>JBAVNP010000022.1:0-2540 GCA_049691175.1 Sedimentisphaerales bacterium | reverse complement strand
GTAAACATCTAACGGGGCAAGTCTCACGGGGTAAACTCCGAAGATAAAGATTGCTGATTACGCGGATTTTGGATTGCCGTCCGTCTTCGTCTTCGACTACGCCGCGACAAGGGGGCGGGCAAGTTTTTTGAGCGGACTAAACCCCACACACACCAATTTGTATTCCGGGAATAAGGTTTTACATAACAATCAAAAACTTTATTGGCTGGTTGTTAAAGTGTTCAATAACATCGCAAATTGATGTGGGGGTGAATTTCCATTGAGTTTGGAAAATAAAAGAGATAGAATTCTAAGTGAATACGGAACAGCAAATAAAATTATGATAATGGGACAAAAACAGCTTTCTCTGTAACGCCTGATTCCTGAACTAATGGACAAAAACTCAAACAAAAAGCAATCTCTTTTAATCTGCCTGACGTTGATAGTAATTACTTTTGCTGTTTTTTATCAGGTCCACAATTTTGCATTTGTTAGTTTCGATGACTCTGAATATGTCTATAAAAACCCTGACATTCAGGCCGGCATAACGCTTCAGGCCGTCAAATGGGCCTTCACTACCGATTGCGCCGCCAACTGGCATCCGTTGACGTGGCTTTCACATATGCTGGACTGGCAACTATTCGGTTCCAACGCCGAGGGACATCACGTCGTTAATCTGATTTTTCATATTGCAAATACGGTGCTTCTCTTCATTGTTTTAAAACAAATGACAGGTGCACTTTGGCAAAGCGCATTTGTGGCGGCCCTGTTCGCTCTTCATCCACTCCACGTCGAGTCTGTTGCCTGGGTTTCTGAGCGCAAAGATGTATTGAGCACTTTTTTCTGGATACTCACGATGTGGGCTTACGTTCGATATGCCAGGCAGCCAAAGACAAACAGTTATTTATTGGTAGTTTTATTTTTTGCGCTTGGTCTGCTGTCAAAACCTATGGTGGTAACTTTGCCGTTTGTTCTTTTGCTTTTGGATTATTGGCCTTTGGAAAGATTTAATACGAAACGTTCATTGTCTTTGCTTATCGAAAAGATTCCGTTATTTATAATGGTTCTGGCATTATCTATAATTACTTTCATTGTTCAGAAAGAAGGTGGGGCGATGCGGCCTGCGACAGAGGATTACACTATTCCTGTTCGTTTGGCCAACGCTTCTATTTCTTATATTCAATACATTATCAAGATGATTTGGCCTGCCCGGCTGGCATTTTTTTATCCACACCCCGGCCGAAATGTGTCAATTCCGTATGCCGTAATATCGGCTGTTATTTTATTGACTGTAACAATTCTTGTTCTTCGGTTCGCCGGCAGACGTCGGTATCTTGTTACCGGGTGGTTTTGGTATCTTGGGACGCTTTTGCCTGTTATTGGTCTTGTTCAGGTTGGCGAGCAGGCGATGGCCGACCGCTACAGTTATATAACTTTGACAGGATTGTTTATTATCATCGGATGGGGCCTGCCGGAGATGCTTGAGAAATCGCCGCAGCGAAAGACAGTTCTTTGGGTGCTGTCGTTAATAGTTTTATTTGTGCTGGGGGTATGCACATATTGTCAGGAGCGATACTGGAAAAATACCATAACACTTTGTGAGCATGCGTTGAAGGTAACAAAAGATAACTACACGGCACATTACTGTATGACGGAGGCACTTTTGGAACAGGGCCGTATTAAGGAGGCAATCCGGCATAACAGCGAGGCAGTTCGAATCAAACCGCGTTGTGTCGCAGCTCTCAACGGACTTGGATTGACCCTTTACAAGGCAGGAAGAACTGATGATGCCATATATTATTACAGAAAGGCGATAGAAATAAATCCTCGTCTTGTGGAAATACATCTTAACCTTGCTAATGCACTGGCAGCTAAAGGCGAACGTGCCCAGGCGGGCGAACACCTTGAGGAATCGCTACGGCTTGAACCTGACCGTGCCGCGGTGATGAATAACCTGGCGTGGTTTCTGGCGACGGGCGGCAAAGGCGAAGGCTATAGTCCTGACAGGGCAATCAGGCTTGCGCGGCGAGCCTGCGAACTTACTAACTACAAGAGACCTGACTTATTGGATACCTTGGCCGCGGCTTATGCTGCAGCAGGCGCCTTCGATAAGGCTGTAGAAACGGCAGAAAAGGCTTTGGAATTATGCCAATCTTTGGAACAGGAGGCGATTAAGAAGGAAATTGAAAGCCACCTGGTTTTGTATAAGGCCGGCAAACCTTATATCGAATGACAGCAGAACAGCAGAGTAAAATTGCACATACTTGACGGCAAGATTCTATTGTTTATAATTTTACTTTTATGTATTTTCACAAAAGTAACAGCGGAGACTGATATGATAAAAATAAATGAGTTGCGAAAGAGGTTCGGGCCGATAGTTGCGGTTGACGGCGTGTCCTTTGAAGTTGAAAAAGGGCAGGTGCTTGGCTTTCTCGGGCCGAACGGGGCGGGAAAAAGCACCGTTATGAGAATGCTGGCCTGTTTTCTTCGGCCTGACAGCGGGACGGCTCAAATCTGCGGATTCGATATCCTCAAAAACCCAATTGAGGTCCGCCAAAATG
>JBAVNP010000021.1:0-8256 GCA_049691175.1 Sedimentisphaerales bacterium | reverse complement strand
CCTCACTTAAGTAATTCAAGCGTAGTTTCCACCATTTCCTGGTAACGCTTTAGAACCGCCGTATTGGCCTGATATGCTCGTGCCGCAACGTTTAAATTCATCATCTCTATCGGCAGCTGAACGTTGGGCATTGTTACAAATCCCTCCGCATCTGCGTTGGGATGGCCCGGCTTCAAAACCTTCTGGAAAGCACTCGTATCCGCTACTATTTCCTCCAAGCTAACGCCCCCCATATCATCACTGTTTGTTTCTAATACCGCCTCAAGTCTGCGATATGGTTGGCCATTACCGTTATCCGTGGTTTGGGCATTGGCAACATTCGATGAAATCACCTCCATATTTTTGCTTTGCGCTCGCAGACCTGAAATTGCTATATCTATCGGGCCAAAACTTGCATTGACTTCCATTTGTTTTTGCCTTTCTCTAAAATCCTGATGGTATTCAGGTTATTTTTTCTTTCCGCTAAAAATTATTTCACATCTATCGCTAAATCGATTTGCTGGTATTTTTTCTGAAGAAGCCGAATATACGCTTTGTGGAGAAGAGTATTCTTCACCATCTCACCGACCTCGATTTCCAGGCTGACATCATTACCGTTTGATTTTACCGCAGTCTCTTTAGGCTGGTAAATCTCAGGCTCAACTCCACTTAAATCAACAGACCCGGACGAATTCAGCGCCTTGTTAAGTAATTCCTGGAAGTTGACATCAACCCTGCGGTATTCCGGAGTCTGAAGATTGGCAACATTATTGGCAATCGCCTTCTGACGAAGGTTTTCAGCTTTTATGCCAACTTCGATAACATCGAATATATTGTTTATTTTAGACATTCATATATTCCAAATCCGGCTAACAACTGTCTTTACGGTAAGAATAAGCAATAATCGTGCCAAACAGCCGGTATTTGCTATTTTCAACTTGTCAGCCGCGTTTTTTATGCTAAAAACCGCCTATTACACAAACAAGTCCCCGTTTGAGCAGTACCGGTGATGTCGAAATCCTATACACCTAAATGCATTTTTTACATTTTACATTTTTCACAAAGACCATCTGATTCGCCCCTGCAAAACCGGAAATTATTTCCAGTCGTTCGGAATATCTGGCCGTAACCGAAACTAAATCAAAAAACGTTTCAATTATTTATTATAAATATTTTATATAACTACTTCGCAAATAAACGGTTATGATTTTTACAAACTGCTCCTTAATAGTGGCACAGCAGTTGCTTAAGTATTACCGTATGGATATATCTCTATCGAAAAATCTCTTTGCGGTCAATGTTGGCTCTAAGGTGGCTCCATCGAAATCTGCCTCGGCCTCAAACAAGCAACCTACCGAAATGCCCGCAGATGATGCACCGATTACCAATACCGGCGAAGTGGTAACGACCGATAATATCCAGCTTGGCGCTCAAAATATGCCCGCTACCAAGCCAACAGAAAGCTTCGACCAGACCCTAAGCAAAAAGATGAAAGCCAAAGTATCCCCTGATGATGATAATGAACAGACCAACGAAGAAACTAAAAAACAAGCTCAGGACTCAGCAGAAACACCTCCCCGTGAATCTCTTATACCCCAGGGAACATCGACTCAGCCTGTGGAGCTACCTGTGGAGCTGGATAAAGCTATCGGTGCAAAAGTTGATAACCAGTTACAGCAACAAATAGAAAGTGAGATTTCAGATAAATCTGTACAGTTGCCCACTGACTCTAAAACCTCTCAAGCTCCTTCTCTTGTCGTCCAGGTTGTCAAGCCAATCACTATCAAGCCTGACCAAATAGTATCTGAAATCACCAAGCTGGAAAATAAATCTATTCCGCTAACCATTGACCAGACCCAGACTAAATCCGAGATAATTATACCTGATATCTCTGATAAATCGCTTATAGACCAGAAAAACAGTCAGGAAACAGCATCGGGTATGTATGCCGACGACAGCAAAATAACCATTGATTATCGGACTGATAGCGGAGAATCAATCAGTCAAACGCTTTCCGGCAACAATAAGGCAATCACCGGCAGTGAAAAGTCTGGAATAATAGGCAAGCCAATTGCTTCATTAGATACCGAAACAACATTATTATCAATTAAACCAGCTATTACATCAACGCCGCCTTCTAACCAGCAAAATCAGCAAAGCGGCAAAGAAGCAAATATCGAAACACTCATCAGCGGTAACAAAACAATTATCAACAGTGAACCATCGGTCGTTATAAACGAGTCTGGCACTGCCGATAGCCCACAAATACAGATGCCAAACATCCAATTTGCCGCTCCTGCCGCTCCTGACAATCAAACACAGATTGCGGAGAAAACAACACCAGATAAAGCTGATACCAACCAGAAGAACTCTCGCAGCAAAACAGGGTTCTCTGATTTATTTGAAAATAACAAATTTAATATCGAAACTATCTCCTTTAAATCCGTTTCGCAGAAGGCGATTCAACCACAGATGCAGTCATCTGCCCCACAAGCGGAAAATCACAGTGATTCAGTTTCACAACAGGCATCCGGTCCAGATATTGAGGCGGGTAATCAGCTGCTCGCCGGCAATAACGTCCAGCCTGCCATTACAGAACAATCACCGGTCTCCGCTGCATCCACGAAGAGCACCGGAAATGCCGATTCCGGTGCCGGCGTCAGCAGCCAAATTCAGGAGTCTATCTACAGTTCTTTCCGCTCAGGCAGCCAGCAAATCGTTATTCGGCTCAATCCGCCCGATCTTGGTAAAGTCACCATAAAATTCACCGAGCAAGGTAATGGTATCATCGGTTTATTGCAGGTCGATAAGCCGCAAACCAGAAACCAGATACAGCAGGCGCTGCCTGAGATAATCCAAAACCTTCAGAATTCAGGCATTCAGATTAATAAACTCGAAGTTGTATTAACAAACCAGCAGGAGCAATATACTCCGAAAGACCAATCGTCGGCAGCCGGACAGAACGGCTGGTCCGGACAGCAAAGTTCGCAAAATCCTGAATCACAAATAAATAATACCGTTTACAGTGAACGGCTGACAAATATTGACAACTTCACGGAATTTGCCGAAATCCGGATGCAATTTGCCGACAACTCCATAAACATGCTGGTATAAAAGTTTCTAAAAGCCACTCCTAATATGCCGTTTTCAATGCCGAAAACGCTGTTTTTTGAGGTTATAGCAGTAGCTGCTGTTTAGTTCGTGTTTTGGAATCGGCCTATCGAAAAATGCGAAAAAACAGGGTTAAACAGTAAGTCAACACGCATAATTACGGATATCGCAAATTAAACAGGAGTTTTTTCAAACTTTCGGCAAAAATCCTCTATAAATACCTGCATTTTTCAAAATTTTTGTGTTTTTTCACCATTTACCCGCAGATTACTGCCCGCTATCAGTATGACCATTTGCGATATTAAAGGACCGGCAATTTTGCATTATACTTTTTTGCCGTCTCATCTGGATTAAACGCGATTATCAGTATCATCCACAACGATATTACGGGGATGGAATCCTGGCTGTTTTTCGAACCAAATATTCCCTTAAGTTTTATTTATTCCAATCGAGAATGCAGATTGGAAGGATTTTTTCATTCGATGCGCTTGTTGCGCATTTAAAGTAGGGAAACGAGGGCTGACAGGGCCCAAAGAGAAAAGTAAACGTTTATTTTTTAAGGAGTCAAAACCATGTTAGCGATTAAAAACAACATTATGGCAGAGAATGCTGCCAGACACTTAGGTAAAGCTTATGACAGCTTGGCCCAGAGTGTTGAAAGACTCGCATCGGGCCTACGCATAAACAGTGCGAAGGACGATGCAGCAGGTTTGGCCGTTCGCGAATTGATGCGCGCAGACGTGGCGGTCATCCAACAGGGAGCTCGTAATGCACAGGACGGCATTAGTATGTTACAAACAATGGAAGGTGCGATGGGTGTTATCGACGAGAACCTTATCAGAATGAAAGAGCTGGCAGAGCAGGCCGCGACGGGGTCTTATTCTGACGCCCAGCGGACAATTATGAATTCTGAATTCGCAGAAATGGCCGCGGAAATTGACCGTGTCGCCGGTGCAACAAAGTTCAACGATATCTCCATGCTTAATTCAGGAACAGGCTCCGTTTCAATTCACGTTGGAACTACCAGCACAATAGATGTTGACAAGGTCGATATGACAAAGGCAGGTCTTGGCATCAACACCGGTGTCCAGGTCTATGAAGCCGTCTTTACACCTCAACTGGCCGCCACAAGCGCAGGTACTTTCGTTACTATCGCTGATGAAACTGTAACACTGACAGTCCAGTTCGATAACGCGAGTGCTACTGAAGACGCAATTTCTATTAATTTGACTGCTGGAACCCACACGATTGACCAAGTTGAAGCTGCCCTCAATGCTGTAAGCGGAGCCCTTGGCTATGCCCCCGATGGTACCGACAAGAGCTATAACATAGCAACTATTGTAACTAACGATGACGGCACATACTCACTAAAGGTAGCTTCAAGAGACGAGGCCGATGGCGTATCAATTAAGGTAGCCAGTGCTGGTTCTACAGGCGATTGGGACCTCGCCGGAACAGGTGACACCGTAACGACTAACGCGGCCTCAACAGGTGTTGCAATTGCTGCCAATAACTACGCTGCTGCACAGGTAATCGGCGGCGTTAATATCGCAACAGCCGCTGCTGCTGCAACAGCGTTAACTACAGTTACCGCTGCTATCAATGCAAAGGACACTGCACGTGCGTCATTCGGTTATAAGATGAACCGTCTGGAAAGCACAGTATCGATTCTGGATATTCAGGCTGAGAACCTGATGTCTGCAGAAAGCCGAATATCTGATGTCGATGTTGCGACAGAAATGGCTGCATTGACCAGAACACAAGTGCTGTCACAGGCAGGTATCGCTATGTTGGTTCAGGCCAATACGATGCCTCAGATGGCTCTTTCACTGCTCCGCGGCTAAGCATCAATTGATAATTGAAGAATTTTATCGGGGGGATGGTTTGAACCATCCCCCCATAATTAAAAATGCAATAATGTATCCAAATTAGCAAAACGGAGTGCTATATTATGAAGAATGGCTTCGAGACATATCAGGAAAACACAATTACCACACAAAATCAGGGTCGTCTCGTCGTTATGCTCTATGAGGGTGCGATAAAATTCTTAAAACTGGCAATCCCGGAAATGAAGGCAGGCAACCACGAAGCAAAGAGTAAATATCTAACCAAAGCCGAGGATATAATAAACGAACTCAGTACCGTTCTGGATATGGACGCCGGCGGTGAAATCGCGAAGAATCTCCGTGCGTTGTATGTGTTTATGATTAAACATCTTCATGAAGCCAATGCAAAACAAGATTCCGGTAAAATTGAGGAAGTAATCAAGCTGTTAGAAGAACTGAACCAGAGCTGGAGGGCAATTTCCAGCTAAAACTGACTGCCCTGAAAAACAGTAAGACTGTATAATATCCTGACACCTCTGCCTTGTCCGCAATAAGGCAATATCCGCATTATCAAACAAAACCAGCCCATTGGGGGCATTTGGCACAGATATTGCTCTCCCTTTTAATGTCGTGTCCCTTAAAACGCGAGTTTATGTGAACGGATATATATTTTTTAACCGTTTTGACTGATTTTTACGTTTATTTAAAGGACGGTATGGCCAAAAAAAGAAAAAAAAATAAATTCCGTAGAACTCAAAAGGTTAATTTTCCCGTAAAAAATTCTAACCAGCGAAAGTCCCTTTCATACAATGACTGGAAACCGAATACGCCGATATGGCTTAAGGAGATTCAAACATCTATAGATCAAGGAGATATACGAGCAGCTAAAAAATTACTCGCCGAAGAAGAACTCCAAAAAAAACTGGCCGGCCTTAGTAACATATACGACATATATTTCAGCAAATATGAAATCGCTCTTCAGCTTGTTCGAAGTTTTCAGGGGCAAAGAGCCTTACAGTATTGCTTCGATGCCCTTAAGCTCGGGGAATCTGTCGAAATTTATAATGGCATTAGCCTGATTTATGACAGATTAGGTAAATGCTCATTGGCGATTGAAAATCTATACAAGGCTAAGCAGTTAGAACCGAATAATATCGCGATATGGAACAATCTTGGCTGCTGTTTTATGAAGGTCGGCAGAGCGCAGGAAGCTATAGATTTATTTAGAAAAGCCGTAGCTATCAACCCTAATTATCATGATGCTTATTCAAATTTGCTCTTGAATCTTAATTACCTTCCCGAAGTTGAAGTTGCTGAGATTTTTGAAGAATCAAAAAAAATGGCGCAAATCCAGATGCCGCCGGCGCTGGCCTGTAAAAAATATAACAACTTTCCCGACCCCGATAAAAAACTTCGGATAGGTTATATTTCTTCTGACTTCAAGGTTCATTCGGTAATGTATTTCTTCGAATCACTTTTAATGGGACACGACAGAAATAACTTTGAAATTTACGGTTACGGTGATGTTACAAATCCTGATGAGCATACAGGAAAGCTGATTGAGAAATTTGATATTTATCGTAATATTACGAGCGTTGATAACATAGATGCTGTGAAACTTATTAAATCTGATTCAATAGATATCCTCGTCGATTTGTCCGGCCACACCGGTAGAAATCGACTTGGTGTTCTTGCTTATAAGCCCGCACCCATACAGGTTACTTATCTGGGATATCCAAATACTACGGGAATGTCCCAGGTGGATTACAGGTTCACCGATGCCGTCGCAGATACGCCCGACCAGCAGCAATATTATACGGAAAAACTTGTCTTTCTGCCTAACGGCTTCCTTTGTTATAATCCCGGTGATATACAGCCGCCGATTAAAAATTTACCTTCATTAAAAAGGGGATACACTTTATTTAGCTGCTTCAACACTCCCAAAAAGATAAACCATACTATAGTAAAGATATGGATTGACGTGCTGAAAAACGTACCAAACTCAAAACTCCTTTTGAAGTTCAAAGACGGAGAGGATGAACAGATTAAAGAATATCTCTGGAATCTATTTGCTGAACATGGCCTCAAAGACCCTAAAAAGGATGTAATGATTTTTGGGGCTATACCTTATGAAGCACACCTCGACACTTATAATTCAATTGATATCGCTCTCGACACATATCCCTACAATGGCACTACCACTACCTGCCAGGCGATTTTCATGGGAGTGCCTGTCATCACTCTTACCGGCAAAAACCATGCTTCACGGGTTGGGCTTGATATACTCAGCAGACTTGATATGCAGTTCTTCTCCGCTCAATCTTCTGAAGAATATGTCAAAAAGGCCGTTGTTCTTGCCTCAAAGCCGGAGGCTCTTGCGAAAATTCGAACTTTTATGCGTCAAAGACTTGCTGCAAGTCCTTTATGCAATTACGGACTTATCACCAGTGACATTGAAAATGCTTATCGCAAAATGTGGCAAGACTACTGCTGTTCAAAAACAACGGAAACCCAACCCCATGAAGATGCGGCTTATAAAACTCGAAGATATTCAAACCGTACTATCATTGACAATATCATTTCTGCTGACAAATTTTATCAGGCCGGCGAACGCGCTAAAGCTTTAAAATATGCTGCGAAGGCCTTTGATGAATTGCCGCCGGATAATAATGGAGAAAAACCTCCCCGGCAATTACTTGAAAGATACAATGCTGACGATTTGCAATTACTTGTTATTAATTTTTGTATGGAAACTATAGCATTCAGCAGTTATTTCTCTCGGGATAATTACTACAGGATTTATGCTAAGGCCCAGGAAATAAATCTCTCAAATCCTGAGATTAATCTTAGGATTGGCCTGCTCATGGCTCTTGAGGCAAGATTAAAAAATGTAAAAATACAAGAACTGTGCATTAAACTTCTCGAAATCGCGGATAGCAAACTGAATAACGAACGCTCCAAAGCTGTCCTTGCACTTGCCAAAGGCGACCTTAAAGAATTATCACTGCCGTACGATTTGGCAAGAATTCACCTTTGTCCTGATTTGAAAAATATTACTACTTATGTGCTTTTAGAACAGGGCGACTGGTTTGAAAAAAGCGACCTGAATTTTTTCCGCTCAATTATTCGTCCTGATGATACTGTTCTTGACCTTGGTGCCAATGTCGGCGTCTATTCTCTCAGTGCCGCAGCAAGAACTAATGGTAAGGTTATTGCTGTCGAACCAGCACGCCAAACTTTCGAACTGCTTAACAAGTCTGCTTCGCAATTTTCCAACATGACTGCTATTCATACTGCCATAAGCGACAAGCCCGGTACTGCTTTTTTGTCCCATGGCGGC
>JBAVNP010000020.1:0-13180 GCA_049691175.1 Sedimentisphaerales bacterium | reverse complement strand
CTGCAATACTGCAAAGACTAACCGTAAGTCTTTTGTTTTACAAAGGCTATAAACCTGCTAACCAAAGGAGTTATCCACCTTTTCTCACGGCCGTTAAAATTTAACGAATATATGCACTTTAGATTCCCCTAAAACCCTATATAATATACCAGTCGGTATGCCGGCCGGTAAATAACGGTGAATGGCGAAGTTATAACTATATCTAAAAACTAAACTTATAGCACAAATTATCGGTCTGTCGCATTTTAAACTTCCACTTCCATACAAAAACTACCGAAGCATTACAAACTTCTCTGCCCTGCGCAAAGCATCTATCTTAACTCTATCATAATGTTATCAACACCCTATCCACACAATTAAAGACCTGTCTCTTCGCAAATGAACCTTCTCCTTAACAGCAGAATGCCAAAAAAAGACCTCGTGTTTATAGTGGTTATTTTGGCAAAGGTTATTATATTGTATCGGTTTACATAAATAACCAATAACAACGACCAAAAGGATTTTTTCGTATGGAATCAGGTACAAAAAAAAGATTAAGTCAGGCATTGAGAAACAAAGGCCGTTTTGTCATTATTGCCGAACTTACCGGCGGACCAAATTTCAGTTATGAGCCGATTAAAAAATTCCTCGCCGCCCATAAAGAAGCCGGCGGCAAAGACATACCTGCCGATTTTAACTTTGTCGGCATAACCAATCCGCAAAGTCCGGGTGGGGTCGCCAATCTTGAACCTACTGATGTTTATCGTTTTGTAGTAAATAATAATTTGCTCGGCGAATTGGACTTCATTCCACACGTAAGCTGCAAGGATATGAACAAAGACGGCATCAGAAGCCTTTTAAATACCCATAAATCAGCCGGCATCGAAAGCCTGCTCGCCCTGACAGGCGACAAACCCATAGAGGCAAAAGGTGTCTTCGAGCTGGAATCCATCGGTTTACTCAACTTAATTACCCGCTTAAATAACGATGCCATCATATCTGCAAAGCCGGAATCTCTCCAATCCGTGCCGCGATTTTCTCCCGGCGCTGCCGTCTCGCCATTTAAATATAACGAAGAATCCCAAATGCAGCAGTATTTCAAGATAGAGAAAAAAGTTGCGTCCGGCGCGAAATTTTTGATAACACAGGTCGGCTGGGACTGGAAAAAAAGTGCTGAACTGATGCGGTATCTTGCCGAGGCAAAACTTGATATCCCGGTAATCGGAAACGTTTACCTGCTCAGCACTATCACTCCGGCTCCGAGATTGATGCACGACATAAAGCTGCCCGGCTGTTTTGTCAGCGACGAACTTTTCAACAAGGTTTGCAGTGAAAAAATCGACCAGCATATCGAACGTGCCGCCCAGCAGGTCGCTATGTATAAATCCATCGGCGCCGCAGGTGTTGACGTCGGAGGTGTGCCGAACTACGAAATGTTCATAAAGATACTCAAACGCGCCGCCGAAATAGGCGACAACTGGCAGCAGTTCAAGAATAATCTCTGCTGGCCGGCCAAAGAAGCTTTTTATCTTTATGATGAGTCGGGAAACAGAACCAAACTGAAAAAATTCAGCAAAACGCTTCATCTCCGGTTCTTTGATTTTATGCACTTCGCTATTCTTGACCCGAACCATTGCGGTTTTCACGCGTTCAAAAAGACAATGAAATTTCTCGGCGCCGACAAAGGCAAAGGTTTCATCTACAAAACTTTCTTTATGGCAGAAAAACCAATCAAATACTGTCTGTTCGATTGCGAGGAGTGCGGCGACTGCTATCTTCCTGAAAATTTCAGCCTCTGCACAATAGGCGGATGCGAAAAGGGAATGGACAACGCTCCCTGCGGCGACTCAACCGCTGAAGGTAAATGCGGAAACAATCTTGACAGAATCTGCATCGGCGACCGCATCTATAAAGCCGCGGCAGCGGAAAAAGAAGGCCTTGAGAAACTCAGGAAAATCATCAACAAGCCCAGAATATCCCCTCTCGAGCATACCGCTTCGATATTAAATTACCTTTTCGGCAAAGACCATACGCAGAAAAATCCGCTCATAAGCACGGGTGAGCTTGTGCACGCTTCAATACCCAAGACCGGCCAGATTATGAAACACCTCCACACCTTAGGCGAAAAAGCCTTTGAGACGCCCAGTCCGCAGCTTGATTATATAAAAGCACTGATAGAATCGCAGGCTGCCGACGGCGCCGATTACCTCGCAGTCAATATCGACCAGTTCGGCGAATCCGACCCCGCTTATGCCGTAAAGCTGATGAAAGAATATGTAAAGCTTGTCCGCAAATTCAGCAGAGGCGTGCCTGTCTGCATCGACAGCAGCGATGATAACGTGCTGACGGCGGGCATTAAGGAATGGTATAACACTAATGAAAAAGTCCTGCCGCCTCTTATGAACTCCATAAAAATCTATACGATTGACAATCTGATGCCGCTTAAAAAACATTTCGACTATAAATTCATCGGCCTGCTGCTGAGCGAAGGAAAAGCGACAGACCCCAGCAAAACCGACACTACTGACGACCTCTACAGGCTGGCAAAAACAATTTATGACGCAGCGGTGAATAAATACGGCTTTACGCCTGGAGAGATTTTCTTTGATTCTACCGTATTTCCGCTGGCGATTGATATGCCTATGCAGCCGGGTGTGCCGAGTTATACCTATCGAACTTTTAATGCCATCAAGAAAATAAAGACTGACCCGCAGTTAAAGAAATGTCATTTCTCGCTTGGGATTACAAACTGCGTGCGCGACCTGCCGGGCAGGAAAATAGGCGTCGCACGCGCCTACGCCGAGGTTGCAATACGGTATGGTCTTGACGCGGGGATTGTAAATGTCGCCCATCAGTTCGGCTTGAAACCCGCCGACCCTGAGCTTGTCAAGCTTGTTGATGCTTATGCGAATATGGACGGCTCAGACGAAAAACTTAATATCGCTATGAAACTTATGGGCCAGTTCTGCGCAAAAAATCGAAAAGCTGTTTCCTAAAGACCGTTACATTCTTTGCAGAACTTCAGATACACTTAATACCGAACCCTCTCTCCTGCTGCACTGCTGGAAAAATGCTTCCAGCCGGGTCTGAGAAGTCGCGTCCTCGGAGCCGTCGAAACTTATGTTAAGTATCGGCATATTCTCGCAATCTTTGCTTAATTGCGGCGTTATACTGCTGACAATCGTAGAAGGCATACAGCTGAAAGGCATTACGTTTACCACGCCGGCAAAGCCATCGTGGAAAAACTCAACCGTCTTTGCAATACTCAAAATCGCCTCGCCCTCAAACGCGGCGTCCATATATGGGCGGCTGTAATTCAGGAGCTGGGATGTTTTTCCTTCCGCCAATTTCCCGAATTTCTTTTCGAGCGGCGCAGCAAGGGCTTTTTCTATCCTGCGCTCCAGAAAATCCGTCATAAAATTAACAAGATAATTTTTGAAATCCCTGTTTCTTTTCGCGGAGTCCAATCTTATAAAATTCGTATAATAAACCCATTCCGCAAGTGGCGCCAGATTGCACGCTGCCCCCAGCGATTCAAGCTGTTTTATTATATTATTGTTCGCGAACGGATGACTCCTGACATAAATTTCGCCGACTACGCCTATGCACGGCTTGCGGACAGTATAATCAAATTCAAGAGCGGAAAATCTGCGGGCAAAATCGGCCATAAGTTTTTTTTGCCGCGAAAAAGCTGCGCGGTTCTCTGCCGCCTTTATCCAAATCTTCAGACATTCATCGTAAATCTGTCCGACAGCTTTTCTGTCTCTTGCGTAAGGCCGCACCTTCAGCAGCAGTTTTCCTAAAAGGTCGATGCCCACCATCACGACCCATGCATCCAGCATAAATCTTGAGCGATTTTTGTCTGTGCAGCCCGCAAGTTCTTCATAGAAGGTTGTGTCCTGATTCGGCGAAACAACAAACGCCTCCGGCAGGCCGGCATATTTCAGTACCAGTCTTTGCATACAGTTGTAAAGTCCAAGTCTGCACGGCCCTGATGCCGATGGCATAAAAAACGCGCTGTTTTCAGAATCAAAATCTTTTCTCTGTGTCGTTATAAGCATATCGCCGATAGTTATAGTGCAAGGCAGACATTCTTTGCCGGTTGTAAATCTTCTGCCTATAAGCAGCCCCTGCTCATCGGCGCATTTCATAACTTCCGCATCTCGGCCGTGAGCCTTTATCGCCGCCGCCATACCATAAGAACAATCGCCCATATAGGGAACATATATTTTACGATTACCGATGGTCTGCACGGCTTTTTTCATTTCAATCTTTGCTGATTCTTTCGGCCTATGGTGACTGAGACTGTCGAGAAATGCCTCAAGCCTTGTAATAAGTCCTGCGTCAGCCGAATGCTCGTCCAGTTCAAGAAATAGACAGGGCTTATCGGCCATAATATCCTTGAAGAACGTCATCAGGAAAGAATCCGGCCCGCAACTGAAATTCGACAGATACACGGCGAATAATCGTTTGTCTCGCTTTATAATCTCAGCGGTTCTCAGAATTTTCTGGCCCCAGCCCCAGTAAATACTGCTGTGCAAATCCTCATCGTCCACCGGGGCATCAGCAGCAGAAAGCATATCCATTGGTATCATAATAACCCCAAGCTCTGCGAGTTTGTCGGCCAGACGGAGATTTATCTGTGAATCACAGCCATTGTAGGGCCGGCCGACAAGCACAAACAGCCTTTCGGTATCCTTAATCGAAGATAATATCCGGTTGCCTTCTTCGATAAGACTTTTCTCAAAGGCTTTTTGTGCGGCAAGAGCTTTTTCGAGCGCCTGTTTCGCCAGGGCCGCTTTTACTCTTAACTGCGAGGCAAGATTCAGAAAACTTTTCAGAAGTTCTTTTCGGCCCTCACCCAGCCGTATAACAGGCGAAAGAATCTTCGTTTTGCCCAGTCTGTCGGCAAATGCGACCTTTACCTGATACGGCAGTGACTGAACATAAGGGCAGAGCTTCGATGTTTTGTTCAGCTCAAATACGTTCTCAAGAGTTACGATGCTCGGCAGAAAAATATAGTCAGCTTCCTGTTCAATAAGTTCCGCGATGTGTCCGAATGCGACCTTAACCGGAAAACAAGGCTCAGCCGTTACCGATTCGACGCCTTTTTTCACAGTTGACCTGCCGGTCGGCGAAGTTATAAGGGGGTCAAAGCCCAGATTTTTGAAAAACACGCTGAACAGGGGCAGGTACTGGTAGTTTACAAGCGCCAGCGGTATTCCGATTTTTTCTTTACGTTCACTTTCCGTCTGGTCGTCAAGCTGTGCAAAACGCCGCAGCATCTGTGAGCGATACTCAAAAGCAGGCGCAATCCTCCTGGGTTTTTTCACCTTCGATATATTATACCTGTCGCAGCGGGAGCCGTAATATAACGGTTCGCAGTCGGGCAGACTAACCTTCTTGATTTCGCAGGTGTTCGAGCAATGTTCACAGGCAAATGTCTCGACCTCGTATTCAATCCCGATGAGATTTTCGAAGCCTCTGAATTTGCTCGAAACAAATGTTTTCTGCTCTCTTTGTTTTTTTATGAAGTCCGCTGCAATCGCGGCGGCGCCGAGCGCTCCGGTTACCTCGTGATGGTCGGGCACACGAACAGGTTTGCCGAGAATTTTTTCAAATGCCGCCCAGACGGCTTTGTTAAATGCCGTCCCTCCCTGAAAACAGATATTATCGCCGAGCTTTCTTCTGCCGACAACACGATTGAGATAGTTGGTTGCTATCGAATAGGCCAGTCCCGCAACAAGGTCTTTTGTCCCGGCGCCCTGCTGCTGATAATCGAGCAGGTCGGATTCCATAAACACGGTGCATCTTTCGCCAAGCTTTATCGGCGCCGTGCTTTGAAAAGCAAGAGCGGCAAATTCGTCTTTTATGCTTATGCCGAGCCTTTCCGCCTGCTCTTCGAGAAATGAACCTGTTCCCGCTGCGCAGGCGTGATTCATCTCGAAATCAACAACAACGCCGTCCTTGAGCGAAATAAATTTGCTGTCCTGGCCGCCGATTTCAAAAATCGTATCAACCGCAGGATTCACAATAGCGGCGCCGGTCGCCTGAGCGGTTATCTCGTTTATCACGATATCGGCGCCTATAAAATCGCCTGTCAGGTATCTGCCGGAACCAGTCGTTGCTGCGCCTTTTATCTCGACTCGGCCGCGAATTTCTTCCGTAACCATCTGCAGGCCTTTCTTGACGGCCTCAAGCGGTCTGCCTGCCGTCATAAGATAAGCCTTTGCAAGAACATTCTTTTGGCTGTCAATCACAACAACATTGGTGCTTATGCTGCCGACATCCACGCCAAGATACGCCTCAACCCGATTGTCCGCGGACAATCGGCAGATATTCCTCTGCGGCACATCAAAAAAAGGTTCTGAAAGCGGCTCTTTGCGCGGAGCTTTTTGGAGAGTGCTCGCCTGCGAATTAAGATACTCATATAACTTATCAATTTTTAATTTACAACTGTCTTTGGTTGCGGCAAGCACCGCTCCGATTGCGCCGGTGAAGAAATGTTCTTTAGGGACTATAAGCTGACCTGCCTGCAAACCCAGCGCACGCTCCATTGCGTTTACCACGCCGATATTGGCCGCGACGCCGCCGGTAAAAATTATCGGCTTTATAAATTCTCTGCCTCTGCCGAGATTGCTTTTCAAATTTCTGGCCAGCGCAAGACATAATCCCGCGATAATTTCTTCAGCCGGCGTAGCCTGCTGCTGGAGATGAATCATATCGCTTTTTGCAAAAACGGAACATCTGCCGGCAAGAGTCGGAACATTTTTTGCCGACTGCGCCATTTTCCCAAATTCATCTTCGATATTAACGCCTAACCGCTGGGCCTGCTGGTCAAGAAACGAACCTGTTCCGGCTGCACAGACGCTATTTAGCGCAAAATCCGTCAATACCAATCGCCCTTTTTCCGTTCGTAGAAAAATAAGTTTGCTGTCCTGCCCGCCCATTTCGATTACCGTCGCCTGGTTGAAATGCGGATACAATTGCGCAATTGCCGTCGCTTGAGCTGAAACTTCATTGACATAAGGAATTTCAAGCAGCGATGCTATCGGTCTCGATGCCGAGCCTGTAGCGGCCGCAAACCCTATCCTGTCGACGCTTATGACTTTAAAAAACTCCTCAAGCTGGGAAATAAGCGTTTGAACGGCTTTGCCTTTTGTGCGTTTGTAGCTGCTGTAAACAATTTGCTGCCGCCCGTCGAGTACAACAATATCAGAACTTGTTGAGCCAACATCAATGCCGAGACAAAAACCGCCTCCGCCCTTGAGCGGCTCAATCTTGCGAACCGGTACTGAAGTCCGGCGAATTTTCTCGGATTGATTTTTCGGCTGCATTTTCAACGTCTCCAAAGTCGAACAAGCCGGGGCATATTATAATTACGATTGAAGAATATTTCAATCTTTAGTTTTTTTTCGGAGTCTGTTTGCTATTTTCACCACATCAACCATTTGCGCAACGTCGTGCACCCTAACAATCGAAACGCCTGCTGCCGCTGCAACTGCAACCGTCGCGGCCGTTCCGAAAATCCTTTCCTTTGGCGCCTTTTTACCCGTCAAAATACCAATAAAATTCTTTCTGCTCGTACCAAGCAGAACTCTGTATCCGCTGTTTACAAAAATACTTATGTTGCGCAACAGCTCTAAATTATGCTCCAGCGTTTTTCCGAAACCTATTCCCGGGTCGATAAAAATTCTTTCCTTCTCAATGCCTGCCTCCTGAGCGGCTTTGGCTCTATCAAGCAGATATTTAAGAACTTCGCTGACAACATTTCCGTATTTCGGTTCAACCTGCATTGTGTTGGGACTGCCCTGCATATGCATCAAAACAATGGGCGTTTTTCGTTCCGCTGCGAGTTTGGCCATTCTTCCATCGCTTAGTGATGTTATATCATTTATTATCGCTGCGCCTGCATCGAGAGCAGCTTTTGCTACCTCATAATCTTTACTGTCAATGCTTATAGGAACTTTTACTTTCGCAGCAAGTTTTTCAATAACAGGTGTCGCTCTTTTGATTTGCTCATTCGCGCTAACCGGTTTTGAGCCGGGGCGGGTGGATTCCGCGCCGATATCGATTATCGCCGCTCCCTGCTCGGCCATTTCAATGCCGTGTTCTATCGCTTTTTGAGTATCGAGAAAATCCCCGCCGTCGCTAAACGAGTCCGGCGTTACATTCAAAACACCCATCACAAGACAGCCGTCGGAAAAATTAAGTTTGCCGCCCGGCCAAACCAAAATATTGGACTTCTTATCTTGCATCAATCTACAATTTCTGCTCGAAGAACAAGAAAGAACATATCTTTCCCGATTTGCGATTGTGCCACAATAACTGATTTTTGAGCGGGAATTAAAGTCGAAGGATTTCGATAATTTATTGAACCCGTATCCGGTGGATATTTGTTTTGTAATTTATTATATATAAATTGAGAAATAAATTCCCAACCCATTTTTATTTGTTTGTTTTCCAGTATATCTGAATATGTTTTAAAACTTACTTTTTGGCCATAAGAACGATATGTTCTTTGTGTAACCGGTGTTGCATTCGGTAGAGAAACTTCAGACGATTCACTTATATATATGTCATTATCAAAACTATTTTCAACTTCACTTTTTACAACAGACCTTGTTCTTGCGGAAACTATTACTTCTCCGCTATTCGGTTCGCCAAGGCACCAGAGCAAATTCATTATTGAGACATTCTCTTTGTCTTTTTCCGATAATGGCTTAACTCCGGATTTATAAAGCGCATCTGCGTCAACCTTCACAAGCCAGGCATCGACAATCACGTTGCGATAGTCAGGTTTCTCTTTTTCCTGTTCCTGGGCTTTTTTCTCTTCCGCCAAAGCAACTGAACAAACAGCTAAAACACACAAATAAATCAAAAACTTTTTCATAATTAGTACCTCCAAAAATTATTTTACCTTAAAACCCAACCCTTCCAAAATATTTTTAAGCTTTTTATTTCCGGTGGAAACAGCGGTATTCTGAAACTCTCTGCGGATATGATAATTTTTCCGCAGCGCGTCAAAATAAGCGCCTTGTTTCTCGGCCGGCTTATTTATTATCTGTCTTAACTTTTCATCGTCTTTTTTTATATCATAGGGCGTATTAACAATTGTCAGCAATGGTTTGGGGTCGTCTTTACTAATAACAATTTTCTCAACCTGCGGCTTGGGCAGAAAATCTTTTGCGCTGAATTTTGGTTTAACGCCGAAATGCCTGCAAAACGCGTCATAAATCATAATCATACCGACAACTTTGCCATCATAGGAATAGCCCGCGATGTGCGGCGTTCCGTAATCGACCATTTTTACCAGTTCAATATCAATATTCGGCTCATTCTCCCAGACGTCCAGCACGCAAGCCGATGTTTTATAGGAGGTTATGGCGTTTTTCAGTGCCGCTGTATCGTGGACTTTGCCGCGACAGGTATTGAAAAAAATAACGCCTTTCTTTAATGATTTGAAAAACTTCTCATCGGCCAAATGATAAGTTTTGTCCGGTCCTTCATTCGTCAAAGGAACGTGAAGCGTTACGATATCACAATCGAAAATTTCCTCTATCGGCCTGTACTTTTCATCACCGGTTTTTCTCTTCAAAGGCGGGTCATTCAAAACAACTCTCATTCCCAGCGCTCTGACTTTTTTCTCGAGCCTACTACCGACATTGCCTACGCCGACAATACCGATTGATTTTTCGCTAATTCTAAATTTATATTTGTCAGCCAGATTTAAAAGTGCGCTTGTCATATACTCAGCCACTGAATTTGCGTTTGAGCCGGGCGCCGATGCGAAACCGATTTTTTTCGCCGCAAGATAATCAACGTCGATATGCTCAAAACCGATTGTTGCCGTGCCGACAAATTTCACTTTCGAATCTTCGAGCAATTCTCTATTAACCTTTGTGATGCTGCGAACCAAAAGCGCATCGGCATCTTTCAGAATTTCAGACGTGATTTTCCGCCCGCCAACTGTCAGGACGTCTCCGGCAGAACTGAAGCACTCCCTTACAAACGGTATATTTTCATCAGCGATAATTCTCATAATTTATCCCTGATATTATATAAGATTTTAGATTTGATTCAATTAAAGACTTTTAGAATTGAGTTACGCTATTTTACGCTGAGGTTTTGCTTTTCTGCGGCAAGTGCCCGGCTTAATTCCTCAACCAGTTTATCGACAAGCACTTTTACGGGAACAATCTCCCTGCATCGGCAGGCATTTGAGCCTGCAAAAGCGAAAGATTCGTCCAGTTTGCCCTTTGCCGCGTTGGCCAGAACTTTGGCTATGCAATACGGCGCTTTCTCAGGGTCACAGGTCCTGAGACATTTATAACTGCACTTGAAAGGCATAGTTTGGCCCTGCTTGATTTTTTCCACAAAGCTGTTGTTTATAACCCTGCCCGGCAAACCCACGGGGCTTTTAATGATTGTTATATCTTCGGGTTTGGCGTTTAAATATGCCTGCTTGAAATTAGGATGCACATCACATTCATCAGTGCAGACAAAACGCGTTGCCATTTGAACGCCTGCAGCGCCCATTCTAAGAAAACGAGCGATATCCGCCCCGTCGAAGATTCCGCCTGCCGCGATTACAGGTATCGCAGGCTCGAAAGAATTAGCGACGATAATTACTTCTTCGACTATTTGTTCAAGAGTTTGCGCTGTATTGTTAATGACATCCTCATAATGATAACCTAAATGCCCGCCGGCATGAACGCCTTCCACAATTACCGCATCGGGCAGTTTATTGTAATGACCCTGCCATCTTCTGCAAATAATCTGAAAAGCTCTTGCCGACGAAACGATTGGAATTAGTTTAATATCCTTGCCGTTAAGAAATTTCGGCAAATCCAGCGGCAAACCTGCTCCGGAAATTATCATATCTACATTTTCTTCGACCGACACCTTTACAAGGTTCTCGTAATCGGTAAGAGCAAACATTATATTAATGCCGATTATCCCCTTGGTAAGACTCCTCGCTTTTCTGATTTCGCTCCTTAAGGACTCACCGTTAAAAGTCACTAAGTCGCCGTGGAAATCTTCGAACATGCCGATCCCTGTGCTTGCAATGACACCGACGCATCCGGTATTTGCGACAGCGGAGGCAAGATTTGCACCAGATACACGGATGCCCATTCCGCCCTGTATTATAGGCGGGCTGATGGTTAAATTCCCGATTTTCAAAGCTGGTATGCCGTTTATGTTCATAAATATCTCATTTAACGAAGTTCGTACTAACAGGAGAACTGTCGTTAACGATGGTAAGTGTCGAATTTTATATTGCTATCAGACGGTTCTATAATTTCAACGCCCGATTACGCGACAATTCTGATTTAATACATTTCGCAGATTATACTGCTCCTATTATGGCTTGTAAACAACAAATATCAGCTATTAAGCTCAAAACCTGCGATTTTCTCATTACATCCGGGGCAGCAGCCGTTTTTGACGATGTTTTCGGTTACATAAAAACCTTCCCGCTTAATCAATAAACGCTCGCATTTCGGACAATACGTATTTTCTCCTTTTATTGTTCGCAAATTGCCGATGTAAACGTAACGCAGGCCTGCCGTCTTTGCGATTTTCTCAGCTTTTTGCAGAGTTACCCCCGGCGTCGGCGGCACATCGGAAAATTTATACTGCGGATAAAATCTGCTTATATGCCACGGAACATCGGCCCCGCATGTATTGACCAGAAATTCCGCTATCTGTTTTAATTCATCGTCCGAATCATTTTGCCCCGGCACAACAAGAGTCGTTATCTCCATCCATATTTTTGTATGATTAGCAATGTAATCTATTGTATCCAAAACAGGTTTTAATTTCGCCTTGCAGAGATTCGTATAATAATCCTCACTGAAGGATTTTAAATCGACGTTTATCCCATCTAACCAGTCCGATGCGAAATCAATCGCCTCTTTTGTCATATAACCGTTGGAAACAAAAACATTGGCAATGCCTTTTTGTTTCGCTATTCTGCCGCAATCTGCCGCAAGTTCCATAAAAATCGTCGGCTCGGTATATGTGTATGCCATACTTTTGCAGTCTGCCTTGAGTGCAAACTCTACTATCTTCTCCGGCTCAAGTGCCTGCCCGTCGATTTCGCCGTCTTCTATTGCCTGCTGGCTTATCTGCCAGTTCTGACAGAAAACACATTGAAAATTGCAGCCGGGCGTCGCTATGGAAAAACTTTTGCTGCCGGGCTGGAAATGAAACAGCGGCTTTTTTTCAATCGGGTCGGGGTTTGCCGAACAGAGCTTGTGATAATTGAGCGAATATAATTTTCCGCCGATATTTTTGCGAACACAGCAATGCCCCAGCGAATCATCGTTTATCAGGCATCGCCAATTACACAAATTGCAACGAACCTTTTTATCCTCAACCGGCTCCCACAAAACAGCTTCTTTTAACTTTTCCGCCATCCCATTATTGTAAAACAAGCCGGAAAAATTACAATGATTATTGAAAATCTAGTTGATACAGGATATTATTTGTCTTATAGTAACTATAACCATCTCGAGAAAAGCTGTTGTCCATTCGATCTGTCTTAAAAATATTATTTATTTTTAAAGGTTTATTATGATAAAAAAGAGGAAACAAGAAAATAAACTATGGAATAAAGTTAAGCATTCTCTGGAAAAACATTACCATTATTTTTGTTCTAATCCACATTCGCAAAGAAAAAAGTTAAGGGAAGGTTTTATCAATATAGGCATTGGAGGAGTTATCCCTGATGTTATAGGAATAAGAGACGTTGGAAACCGGTATGAACCCCAAATAGAGATTATCACTGTCGAAGTAAAAGAAAATCTTCCAAACTATAAAGAAAGGATTATGGACCAAGTAAAACGGTCATCTTCTTTTGCCCATAAAGTATTCTTAGCAGTGCCTAGAGAATTCAAACCGGAAGAGGTAGAACGTGCCGTAAAAGAAAGAATAGGCCTATTTGAACTTGATCCCGCTCGAAGAAAATTAAAATTAATTGTTCCTTCGCCGCCTTTTGAACCCTCGGATAGTAAAGTCATTCGGTTGATGCGAAGGTTGGAGTTTTTTAAGTGCTGTATTTGCCATTGTTACTGGAACAAGAATTTGATAAGCAATTGGGGTTATAAACCTACACATGTTTTTGCAAAAAATAAAAAATCTAAATTTGATATGTTTATTTGTGAAAAATGCGCTAAAAAATTATATAACCTTCACT
>JBAVNP010000019.1:0-2693 GCA_049691175.1 Sedimentisphaerales bacterium | reverse complement strand
ATTTGTCCTCTCGCGGCCTTAAACTGTCACAACATCTCGGAACCATATCTATAACGTTAAGGTCATTTCCGAAATTATCTAATACATAAACCCCATAAACATTCCTGCTGGGTTTTATGATTTTGTTTTCAGCTAATACTTTTACATTTAATTCTATACAGAATTTACTTCCATAATCATCTGTTTTGCTGTATGCGCGATTAAAAGAAATTAAGACATCCTCTTCCTGATAAACGTCCGACATGAACTGCGGCAATGGAGAATTTCCATTAAGTTCGGCTGATGTAACTTTGTGAATAGGAAATATTATTGCCCCCAACAGGAGTACGAACACAAATATCTTTTTCTTCCTTGTCACTATCACAACTCCTCACAGTTTGCCTCGTGAGACATCCTTGTGAGACATCCATGTTATGAGACGCCTTTTAGGCCATCTCTATTGTTGTGCATCTTCGTGAGCTATCTCATCCCAAGGCTCACTGCGTAATTAATTATACCACGCCTCCCTGTGAATTCAACTAAATTCCGGATTCCGGCTTTTTTTCTCGTCTTTTCGGCGGAAAACAACGCAAAAAATATAGCCACGAAGGCTCAAAGACACCAAGAAAAATGGTATTAAAAAAACTTTGTGTCTTGGTGTCTTAGTGGCTATGTTTTGTCCAGATAAGCAAAAATGCGCAACAAAAAAGTTGCGCGCTTTGAAAAAATAAAAAAATTTTTCTCCTTATTTAACAAACACTTACGAATTGCAGACAAAATTTTCTTGATCAAATTTCGACAAAAACGCGCAACTTCTTTCCTATATATAGAGGGCTATATTATTTTGGATTTTACCCCGGAGAGATAGTTTCACATCTCACAGGGCAAGGATTTCGGATTATTACGATGGTTAAATTTGTTATTCCTATTCCTATTTTTATGCCTGCCGTGTTCGTACGCATCGGCGCTGCGATACTGCTTTTTTACAGGAAAAAACGATACGGTTATCCATTTAGAAAAATCAAACTTACACAAAACAAGTTCGCCATAGTTGACCAGGAAGATTATGAAAAACTAAACGCAAACAAATGGTATGCAAAAAGATGCGGAAGAAACTTCTACGCACACAGAAAAAACGGAGCCGGTGCAACTATGAGTATGCACCGACAAATTATGAAACCGCCGAGGGGATACTGCGTTGACCATAAAAACGGGGACGGACTAAATAATACAAGAAATAACCTGCGAATAGTTACAACAGCAGAAAATAATTATAATAAAAGAAAAAGTTTAAACGTACGCAGCTCAAAATATAAGGGAGTGTCTATAGATAAAAGAACTAATAAATGGCGCGCGATTATTTATTATAAATACATAAAAATACATCTCGGCTGTTTCGACAGCGAAGAAGAAGCGGCGAGAGCCTATGATGAGGCGGCGAGGGAATTATATGGGGAATATGCGATGTTAAACTTCACCACAGAGAACACCGAGAAACAAGAGAATAAATTCTAAATCCTAATATCTAAATCCTAAACAAATCCTAATTACCAAAATTCAAATAACACAAACAAAGACGTTTTTAGCATTTAAAAATTAGTGTTTTGAATTTGTTTAGTGCTTAGGGTTTATGGTTTAGAGTTTTTCTATCAATTAGGAAATGATTTCTTTTTCGATTTCCGCTTCATCAGGGAGGTGTTTGCCGGTGAGGTGGACAATAACGCCGGGGATTGAAATTATGAGCCAAGTAAATCGCTGGGCAAGGGCGAGTATAAGGCCCTGCGTTTCGGTAACCTGCGCGACTTTGCCGAAGAGGCCTTTGAGGCCGAGTTCCATAACGCCAGCGCCGCCGACGCTGATGGGAACAATGCCGATAATCCACGAAAGCGGGAAGAACATAAAATAGTATCTAAGATGAGCCTCGATGCCGAGGTTTTTTCCGATGAGATACAAGCCGTAAATCGGCATCGACTGGCATATAAAGGTGAGCATAACCGCCAAGAGCAAAATAAAAGGTTTGCAGCAGTAAAGTTTGACGGCTGTAAGAATTCTGCCAAGCCATAATCTCCATTTGATGGTGAAGATAAAGGCGTATTTGAGAAGTATCGGACGAAGCTTTCTATTGGAATACATTATAGCAATAACAATGGCGGTCAATACAACCATAGCGAGGACAACGATGAGCAGTTTGAGTGAAAGTGAAGCAAGGCTAAAATCGGTGCCGAGGGAAAACTGCGTTTCGGCGCCGCCTTTGGGTATCAGCCAATAGGTGAGAAAAACCATCGCGATAGTGCAGACAAGACCGACAACACGGTCAACGAAAACGCTCATCGCGGCTTCTATTTTTTTGTCGGTATGTTTTGTAACATACCAGGCCCTTAATAAATCTCCGCCGACCGAGCCGGGCAGGCAATTGTTGTAAAAAAGGCCGAGGAGATGCAGTTTTAGAGCGGGCCAATAATCAACGTGAACCGACTGGGCACGCAACAAAATGAGCCAACGGAGGACAAAGACTAAATTTCCAGCCGCATAGAGCGCAACGGCAGCGAGAAAAATAAAGACATTCAAATGGCTGAAAACTTTGACGATGTCGCGGATGCTTTCGCCTTTGAAGGCGAAATATAACGCTCCTACAGCTATCAGAACTCTTATAAGGTGCGAAATATGCTTGTTTTTTTTGCTGTTCTGCGTCAAAAAACTATTTCCTAAAAAAG
>JBAVNP010000018.1:0-18308 GCA_049691175.1 Sedimentisphaerales bacterium | reverse complement strand
AAGTATTTTTATTAAATACCTGAAAGGGCGTAAATATGCTGATACTTGCCTTGTCAAGATAAGGGCCTTTGCGTTTACTCAGACTATCATCTCTTTGTACCGTAGTTATCCCGTTAAAGACATAATGTTTAGGTGGATATGTATTTGGAAGTGTTGAGTTGTCTGTGCCTTCATTGACATAAGTTGACTCGATGTTAAAGCCAAGCAGGTCCTGGCCGAACATAGCCTCGGCAAGTGTCTGAGCGCCGCCGTATTCATAATTAGCAGAACTGCCCAAATTAATGCCTTCTGACGGCGGGTATGCACCGAAGTCGTTTCTATACATATTTAGGCCCATTTCGATGCTGCCGAGTTGCGCTTTTTGCCTGGTTTCCTTAGCGATTCTTTTTATCTGCGACAGGGCAGGCATTAAAATCCCAAGAAGAATCGCGATTATAGCCACCGCCGTCAAAAGCTCCGGCAGAGTAAACCCCCACACCAATTTATATAAGGCAAGGGAGTTAGATATTCGCTGATGAACCTGTTTTTGCATATTGTTTACCCGTTCACCAACAACACATATTGGTGTGGGGGTAAACGCCTTGAATTTTTCGGTCTTCATTTTTGCACCCTTTTACTTTTTGGGTTACGTATTTCGTTTGTCGGTTGCGATGCTCGTTTCGTCTTTCGTAAAAATGTCATACGATTAACGCAACCGTGACGAGTCGCGCAACCGTAACCGTTCAACGTTTTCTTATTCTACTCGCTGTAATTATAAATATCATCCGGCGTTCCGAATATGCCGTCGAAACCTGCCGACATAAGGAGGTAGCTCGTCTGGTTGTAGGGCCGGACCTGAGTTGTAATCTTGGGATTCGTAATCGCATCATAAAATTTCATCCTTCCTGCCCCTGCCCCGCCGTTATCCCTATCAAAATTATGCAGCGTGCTCTGGACCATTATAGTGCCCAGCGACAGCAATCTCTCATTATCCATACTGTTAAAGATACTTGCCGCAGCCTCGGTATCATCTACACCATTGCCGCCATCGGGGGAGAGGGTGGGATTGGAGTTATAAAATAATTTCGACGTAGCGTTCGCCTTGTAATAAAGAATCGGCGAGCCGGCTTTTACCTGCTTATTGTTCACTGAAACTGTTTTTACACGATATGAATCTGTAAGAACAGGGGCAGGAGAGTATGTTGGGTCAATAGTGCCGGCATTATCAAGATTTCCGGGGTAAACAGTACCACCATAGACAGAAGTTATATTGGCATACAACTGGTTAATCTGAAAGGCCTCGACGCTTTCAGTTTTCAGATAAGGGCCTTTCCTGCGGTCAAGACAAGTCTGGATATCAGCTGCAGGCGTGTTCTTTGGAGCTGTAGTACTGGAATATCTGCACGGGTCACCTTTATCCAACTCCGCATCCCAGGTCGTCCACGGGTCAAGGCCGAGAAAATCCCTGCCGATAAGCGCCTCGGCAAGATGATGAGCGCCTTGTGTATAAACGCCGCCGGTAAGCTTGAGGGTAGAATCCGGATACTGTTCCATTTCGCCGGCATAAGCCTCCATAGCGACGTCGATACTGTGAAATTGCGCTCTTTGCCTTGTATCCTTGGCAATCCTGCGAACCATATTAAGAGCAGGCACAAGAATGCCTATCAGAAGCGCAATAATGCTCATAACCGTCAGCAGTTCAACGATTGTAAACCCAAATTTTATCTTTTTCGTTTCCATCTTATGACCTTTCAATAATAACTGTTTTTTAACCACTGATTTCACGGATTACTCTGATTTATCTTAACTTTTTTAACCGCGAATTCCGCGGATTTCACCGATTTAAAATTGTTTCCTTACTTCCTTACTTCCTGTTTAAATTACATCAGCGACGTAATAATTTTTATCATCGGCAGAAAGATGCTCAGAACGATGGTGCCTACGATGCTGCCGAGCATAATAATCATTATCGGTTCGAGCAGACTCATCAGTGAGCCGACAAGCACATCCACATCTTCATCGTAATTGTTGGCGATTTTTGTAAGCATCTTGTCCATATCGCCTGTTTCCTCGCCGACATCAATCATATTCACCACCAGACTATCGGCGGTCTTGGATTGCTTGAGCGGATTTGCGAACGTATCGCCCTGCCGGATAGCGTTATATACCTTGCGAAGCATATTCGAATAAACCTCGTTGCCCGCGGTATCGGCGGTTATGTTTATCGCCTCGAGTATCGGCACGCCGGCGCCGATAAGAGTCCCGAGCGTCCTTGTCCATCGCCCGACAGAAACCTTGTAAACAAGCTGGCCGATAACCGGCAGCCTGAGATTAATCATATCAAATATCAACCTGCCCATAGTAAACTTTTTTATAAGCCTCATCGTAAAAACTATTCCGAACGGTATCGCAATCATGATTGCCCAGCCCCATTTGAACGCGATCCAGTCGCTTATTGCCATAAGAACTTTGGTAAGTGGGGGCAGCTCGCCGCCGCCGGTCATCTCCTTGAGAACTTCGCTGAATTTCGGAATTACTCCTATCATTAATCCCATAACTATACCAAACGCGGCGGTCATAACCACAACCGGATAAACCATCGCGCCCTTGACCTTGGCCTTGAGCCGCTCGGACTTTTCCATAAAGTCCGCAAGCCTTGCGAGAATAACATCAAGCACGCCGCCGACCTCGCCTGCCGCAACCATATTGACAAACAGCCGGTTAAACGCCCGCGGAAATTTACCGAGCGCCTCCGACAATGTCGCTCCGCCTTCTATATCATCAGCTACAGCGCCGATAACGCGTCTAAACGTGCCCGCCTTCTGCTGTTCTTCCAGAATCCTGAGTGAACGAAGTATCGGCAGACCCGCGTCCTGAAGCGTCGAAAGCTGCCGGGCAAACTGCGTAAGCTGTTTTATCTTTACCTTGCCGCCTGTTCCGCGGCGCGTTTTTGGTTTCGCCGGCCCAGTCTTCTTTTCACGGGCCCCGCCCTTCGGCTTGGGAGGCTTGGTGGGAAAATAACCCATATTCCGTATCTTGCTCAGGGCTTCATCGCCGCTGAGAGCCTCTATCTGGCCTTTTACCTCCTGGCCCTTCGAGTCCAATGCTTCATATTGAAAAACCGGCATATATCACCTTTTTTAATTTTGAATTATTTATACTTCTTCCATAATCGTTTCTTTGACTACTTCCTCAATAGTTGTCTGGCCGTTATATATCGCATTCAGACCTTTCTCACGAAGCATTCTCATCCCCTCTTTTTTGGCGGCATTGCGCAAAACGTTTGTAGAGCTGTGACTCATTATCAGCTCACGTATCTCATCGTTAAATATCATTATTTCAAATATCCCTACTCTGCCTCTGTAGCCGGTGCTGTTGCACTGGTCGCAGCCGCGGCCGTAATAAAATGTCTTGCCGCGCACCATATCAGGCGTTAAATCAAGCTCCAAAAGCTGCTCTTCCGTCGGCTCATAAGGCTCCTTGCAGTTTTTGCAAATTTTGCGAACAAGCCTCTGGGCGACAATACCTTCAAGAGTTGCCGTAATCAAAAACGGCTCAAGACCAAGGTCTAAAAGTCTTGCTATCGCACTGGGAGCGTCATTGGTGTGAAGCGTCGTAAAAACAAGGTGCCCTGTCAGGGACGACTGTGCTGAAATCTGTGCCGTCTCAAGGTCACGAATTTCTCCGACCATTATGATATCAGGGTCCTGACGCAATATAGACCGCAGACACCTTGCAAATGTCAGGCCTATGTCAGGCTTCATCTGTACCTGAATAATACCGTCAATATCGTATTCGACAGGGTCTTCCGTTGTAATCAGCTTGCTGTCGATAGTATTAAGTTCCTTAAGCGCAGAGTAAAGCGTCGTCGTTTTGCCGCTGCCGGTCGGTCCTGTTACAATAATAATGCCGTTGGGTTTCTGTATCAGCTGCCGGACTATATTCATATCCTCCGGATCCATACCGAGATTTTCGAGCTTCAAATCGAGCTGCGCCCTGTCGAGGACACGAAGCACTACGCTTTCGCCGAACATCGTCGGCAAAATACTTACACGAAGGTCAACCGGATTGCCCTGAACCGTCAGCGGAATTCTGCCGTCCTGCGGCAGCCGCCTTTCCGCTATGTCGAGATTTGCCATAACTTTTATTCGTGAACTAAGGGCTACGGCAATATGCTTGGGCGGAGGAACCATCTCATAAAGCACACCGTCAATACGATACCGCATCTTGAACTCGGCTTCAAACGGTTCAAAGTGTATGTCCGAAGCCTTGTCTTTGATGGCTTGCAGCAAAACAAGGTTCAGCAGTTTCTTGACTGGATTCGACTCCGCAAGCTCTTTAAGTTCGCTGAGGTCTATACTCTGGTCTCTGCCCTGGAATTCCGCCAGAAAATCATCCTGTTCCAGCTTGCCTATAAGGTCATTTATACTCTCCTCCTCCTTGGAATAGTATTTCTTGAGAACATCACTAAGGTCAGTGGGGGAAGTAACCTTTGCCTTGACTTTGAATCCCATTAGCGTACTTAAATCGTCGGTCGCCTTGAAGTTGTCCGGACTATCAATCGCCACTTCCATACTGTTTTGGGATTTGTCATATAGTATAGGCACAACGCGGTAAGCATTAGCCATTTGAGCGGGAATTAGTCCAATAACCTCATGAGACAGTTCTAAGCCGGCAAGGTCCACATACTCCATACCTCGCTGAGCCGCTAATGCCTTGCGAAGCTGCTTTTCATCTATCAAACCAAGCTCGCGTATCACATCGCCGAGCTGTTTTCCTGCACCTTGTTTCTTTTGGACATTAAGGCATTCTTGAACTTTCTCCCTTGTCAAAATCCCCATTTTGACAAGGATTCTGCCCAATGTTCGACCCCTCAACTGATCTATCGGAATGTCTTTGGCCATAATAGACCTCCGAAACCTAAAATAAACAAAATAAACTTATTTCTTAATCCATTACCAATATACGTCCATAACATCATTACAGCAAGAAAATTATGTAAATGACACTTGGTTTATGCAAAATAAAATACTTTATAAGTATATTATTATAGTTTTTATACCATACTTAAATTCGGCAAAATAAATAAACTGGTATATCACTTTATAACATAAACCCCATAAATTCATAAGTTTCAGACAGACAAAAATATTCCCTAAAAATTATAGTATTATTTTGTCTGCTTACTATATAACAGGCTTGACTTTCAAATAAAATTTATTCAGATGACCCAAGAACTGGTCCTATATCATCAAGTTCCTTGCGGATATCTTCGGTTCTGAACCCGTGTTTCTTCTCCGCCTTTTCAAGCAACATATTGGGCTGCCTGGCCTTTTCAAGCATCTCTTCAAGAGATATTTTGTCCTGTTCGTAAAGCTCCCACAAATGGTCATCCAGCAACTGCATGCCGAGCTTTTTGCCTGTCTGAATACTCGACTCAATCCTGTAGGTCTTATTTTCACGGATAAGGTTGGCAATCGCAGGCGTTACAACCATAAATTCGTAAGCAGCCACTCTGCCTTTGCCAGTCTTTAACGGACACAGCGCCTGGCTGAGAACCGCAAGAAGATTGGTGCTCATCTGAACTCGTATCTGCTCCTGCTGGGCAACCGGAAAGGCGTCAATTATTCGGTTAATTGTACCCTGACAGCCTGTAGTATGAACCGTGCTGAACACAAGGTGTCCTGTTTCTGCCGCTCGAATGGCATTTTCCATAGTTTCAAGGTCACGCAGCTCACCGACAAGAACCACGTCGGGGTCTTGCCGCAGAACCCTTTTCAGGGCCTCGCCAAAGGTCGGCACATCAACTCCGACTTCTCGCTGGCTTACAATCGATTTTTTGTGTACGTGATAATACTCAATCGGCTCTTCAACGGTAACTATGTGCCGGTCGAGCGTTTCATTTATATAGTTAATCATACTCGCAAGCGTTGTGGTCTTTCCGCAGCCGGTCGGACCCGTTACAAGGAAAAGCCCTCTTGGGCGGCGACAAAGAGCCGAACAAATCTTCGGCAGACCAATCTCCTCAAAAGTCAGCAGCTTATAAGGTATAAGCCTTAAAACAATTGTAACATTGCCTTTCTGTTTAAAAACAGCCGTTCTGAACCGGGCCATATCCGCAAACGCAAAACCGAAGTCTGTGCCGCCCCTCTCCTGCAGTTCCTGCTGTTTCTTTTCCGGCGTGATACTTTTCATAAGCGAGATTGTATCATCCGGCTCAAGCACTTTGGTCTCAAGAGGCCTTAACCTGCCGTTAAGCCTCAAGGTCGGCGACTTGCCGACCGTAAGGTGAAGGTCAGAGGCACCCATATTTATACATGCTTCAAGAAGCCTGTCTATATGTACTGTAGCCATATCCAAATCCTGTCAAAAATTATATTATTCCAATACAAGACTTTCCGTCTGAGCGTGCTTAGCAACTTCCTCAGGCGTAGTTATACCTTTGAATATCTTGGCCCTGCCATCCTCAAGCAGACCTTTCATACCGCTGGCTTTGGCAGCCTTGCGAAGTTCTGTCGACGAAGACCTGGCAAACGCAAGTTCCCTTAATTCACTATTCATTTCGAGTATTTCAAAAATACCCTGCCGGCCTTTGTAACCGGTGTTGCGGCATCTGCTGCAGCCGGCGCCTTTATATATGGGATATTTTTTTATCTCATCAGGCCCGATATTCAATAACCTCAGATAGTGCGGGTCGGGATGCTCATCAACAACTTTGCAGTTTGTACATATTTTGCGTATAAGTCTCTGCGCCATAATGGCCTGAATCGAACTGGCAACCAAAAACGGTTTCACGCCCATATCTATCAAACGCGTAATCGCGCTGGGAGCGTCATTAGTGTGCAGAGTGCTGAACACCAAATGGCCTGTCAATGCAGCCTGTATTGCAATATCAGCAACCTCAGAGTCACGAATTTCACCGACAAGAATCACATTCGGCGCCTGACGAAGCATTGACCGCAGTATTCTTGCAAATGTCAACCCTATTTCCTCTTTGACCTGACACTGATTTATTCCGGCAACGTTGTATTCAACGGGGTCTTCCGCGGTAATAATCTTTTTATCCGGACGGTTAAGCTCTTTAAGGGCCGAGTAAAGCGTCGTGCTTTTACCGCTTCCTGTCGGACCTGTTACCAGGAATATGCCGTTGGGTCTTTTGATTATTTTCAAAAATGTCTGATTATCCTCATCGCCAAGACCGAGCGCCTGAATACCTATATTGATTGACTCAGGCTCCAAAATACGAAGAACTATGCTTTCGCCGTGATAACCGGGAAGAGCTGAAACACGGAAGTCTATTTTGCTGCCGTCAATTTCCCGCTGAATTCTGCCGTCCTGCGGAAGACGCCGTTCCGATATATCCATTCCTGAAAGAATTTTCAGACGAGCTGTTACCGAGGCCTGCATATTTTTGGGTATATTGTCGCGTTCGGCGCAAACACCGTCAACACGATAGCGGACTCTTACACGGTCGGTCATCGGCTCAATATGAATATCGCTTGCCTTCAAATGAACCGCTTCATCAATAATCAGATTCACCAGTCGAATAATCGGGCCTTCGTCATCCCCGCCGGCAGCTTCGGCCTTGCGAATTTCCTCTTCAATCGTATGACCTTCCTCGGTAAGCTCTGCTGCTGTCGCGTCTATACTGCTTCTTACCTCGTCGAGATTGCGGTCGATAAAAGCACGAATTTTTGTCGGACTTGCGACACAGCAGTCAATTTCGCTGTTAAGCCGAAACCGCAGCGTGTCCAGCATATCCAAATCCAGGGGGTCGCTTATTATAAGTTTTAATCTGCCGTTTTCCTTGCTCAACGGCACAACGCCATATTTCTGAACAATCTCCTCGGGTATGAGATGTAATGTGCTTTTCGGAATTGAATGTTTATCGAGGTCTATGTATTCAAAACCAAATTGCTCAGCGATGGCCTTGCTGATATCTTCCTCAGAGACAGACTTGCCGCGCTCTACCAGCGTCTCGCCAAGCCTTTTGTTGTTCTTCTGGGATTCTTTCAGAGCTTCGATAAGCTCTTCCTTGCCGACCAGGCCGCTTTTGTAGAGAATCTCGCCTAATTTTCTCCGGTTTTTTGCCATACATACAATCTAACATAAATTTGGCCGCAGTCGTTACACTACTATACCAATATCGGTTAAATAGGTCAAATGTCCAACTTTAATCTAAGTAAATTAAGTAAGGTTTGAGATGCCCTAAGTCTGATAAAATCCCTATTCCTTGGCCCAAATAAAAATTTCTCCGTATTAATGCCATCGGGCGAAGCTATGGAAATATATACCAACCCCACAGGTTTTTGTTCGCTGCCGCCGTCCGGACCGGCTATTCCCGTAACGGCTATAGCGAAATCCGAGCCGCTTTTTTGCTTAGCTCCCACGGCCATAGCCTGCGCAACCTCACTGCTGACAGCACCAAATTTTTCAATCAATTCCTTTTTCACGCCGAGCTCAGATACCTTCGACTCGTTGCTGTAAGTCACCCAGCCATAAGTAAAATATCTACTTGAGCCGGGCACATCAGTAATCATCTTGGCAATAAGACCACCTGTGCAGGATTCGGCAACCGCGAGAGTCTTCTTTTTTTCTGCCAGTTTTTGCCCCACAACTTCAGCAAGAGTTTGCTCATCAAGACCATAAATAAGTTTGCCAAGAATACCGCGAAGTTTTTGAATGTCCTCCTGAGCTAAATCTGCCGCTTTATCCTTGTCTTTTGTCCGTGCGATAATATGCAGAGTGATAATTCCACAATCCACGGTGCAGTTAATCAGAGGGTTGCGGTCGCGTTTCATTGAATCGCCGAGCATTTGGGCTATCGCTGATTCTCCTGCTCCGATACATCTAATCTTCCTCACAACTAAAATATCGCCTTGAGCAAACTTTTTCAGCTTAGGCAAAATCGATTTGTCAAACATCTGTTTCATTTCGGAAGGCACGCCGGGGAACGATGCGATTATTTTTTTATCATCCTCGTAAAATATTCCCGGCGCTGTGCCGAGGCCGTTTTCGATTTCACTTGTGCCGGCTGGAAGATAAGCCTGAATTTTGTTTTTTTCAGCCATCGGATAATTTCTGACGGCAAAAAACTTTTTTATTTTTTCAGAAATTTCAGGATGATATTCAAGTTCAACGCTAAGAAACTTAGCAATTCCATCTCTCGTCAGGTCGTCATCTGTCGGGCCAAGGCCGCCGGTAATTAAAATGATATCCGCTTTGCCGGATGCGTATTGGATTGCGTTTTTAATTTCCTCAGTATCATCGCCGACAGCACAGCTATAAACAACGGGGATTGATACGGAAAGCAGCCTGCCGCAAAGCCAGTTGCTGTTTGTGTCAACGGTATTGCCGTTTAAAAGCTCGTTGCCTACGCTGATTATAGCGGCGTTATTCTGCATATAGCCGCAATTATAAACCAAAAAAGAGATTTTGACAAACAATACAATAACTATTATAATAATAAGGGATTTTAAACATAAGGATATTGTTATGAAATATAATGGGGTTATTCAAAGAAAATTTACTCTTCTCGACAAGCATTTACTTGAGCTGCAAAAACATCTCAAGGATGTAAATTTTTCGGTTTTTAAAAATGACTGGGCGCTTCGATGTATGGCTGAACGTTCTTTGCAGGTTATGGTTGAAATTGTTATTGATATAGCGGAGCGTATAATTGCGATTGAAAATGCAGGACCGGCAGCTACATCCACAGAAGCCCTTGAGAAGTTGGAGAAGCTTGGCGTAATTAAATCTGCCCAGTCTTATGGCAATATGATTAAATTCCGTAATCTTATTGTTCATCAATATGAAGAAATTGACCCTGAGATAGTTTTTAATATCGCTAAAAATCAACTTGATTCATTTAGAATGTTTCGGGATGATATTGACAAGGTATGAAATTTGACACTAATAAATTATCAGAATCCCTTAATAAGCAATGCCCGGAAATAATTTTTGCTATTTTGCACGGTTCATCTCAGGAAGGTATCATTAGAGAAGGCAGTGATATAGATATAGCAATCTATATTAATGGAAAAGCTACTCTCGACCTCTATCAACAAATTTACGGCATTGTTGCCTCTGTAGTACCAGATTCTGAACCTGATATTGGAATTTTAAATAATACCGAACCTATTTACCGTTTTGAGACACTAAAAGGCAAATTGCTTTTCAGCCGAGATAAGAATAAGTATCTGGATTTCTTCTCACTTACCTGCAGAGAATACGAAAACCAGATTGCTGATTATGAAAGGCAGCACAAATATCGTCTTGAAGCAAAAAATCTAAAATTGCAGAGTAATAATTAATTTCCACTCAAAATTCAATTATTGCTTTGAGGACACCGTCTTTGTAGCCGGCCGCGAGTTCAAAAGCTTTTTTTGAATCCTCGAATTTGAATTTGTGCGTAACCATAAAATCGAGATTCGCCTTACCTGTTACAAGAAATTCAACCGCATCTTCGATGCAGCGGTTTTGTCTGCGGATATTTATAATCGTAATTTCTTTTCTTCGGATTTTGTCAATGCTGAGGGAAATCCTGTTTTCACGAGGGATGCCGACAAGGACGAGTTTGCCCCCGGGTCGCAAAATATCAATGCCTTCATCAATTGTGCTCTGCTGGCCGGCACATTCGAAAACCACATCAATGCCCTGCGGCTCAAGTTTGCTTATCTGGTTGACAATATCATTTTTATCAGGATTGCCTGTCCAGTCTGCGCCATATTTTTTTGCGACAGCAAGACGATAATCAAGTTTATCTGTCATATAAATTTTTTTTACGCCTTTTATTTTTGCCGCTGTCATACAGCTTAAACCTATCGGGCCTGAGCCGAGTATCGCAATTCTATCACTATACGGCCCATGGCCCTGTTTTACCGAATATATGCCTATCGAAAAAGGCTCGCACAATGCCGCCTGAATTAGCGTCAGCTTATCGTTGATTACAAGGCAGGCTTCTTCGGGCATAACCAAATATTCGCACAGGCAGCCGTCACCCTGGCCGGGTGTGCCGAGAAATTGGAGTTTTCTGCAGGTATTTTCCCTGCCCATTTTGCACTGGTCGCACTTATGGCAGGAAACGGCAGGCTCAACGACAATTTTATCGCCGACTTTTACATTTTTTACTGCTTTGCCGATTTGCTCTACAATCGCGGAACATTCATGCCCGATTCGATACGGATATTTTACAATCTGCGTACCTACTTTGCCGTCCTCGTAATAATGTATATCACTGCCGCATATACCTACCACCGCGATTTTGAGCAGCACATCGGTATCATTTTTTATTTGCGGCTGCGGGACATCAACAAATTCTAATTGCTTTAATCCTGTTAAAGCCAACGCTTTCATACCAAGTCTCCGTTAATCTTATACATTAAACCTGAAACATATTATGTCGCCGTCCTGAACAATGTAGTTTTTGCCTTCGAGGTGCATTTTGCCGGCGGCTTTCACCGCTTTTTCATCGCCTATTCTTTTCAAATCCTCAAAATGCATCGTCTCAGCTCTGATAAAGCCGCGCTTTATATCGCTATGGACTTTGCCTGCGGCATCGAGCGCGATTGTCCCGGCTGTAATCGGCCAGGCTCGTGTTTCGTCATCGCCGACCGTAAAAAAGTTAATGAACCCCAGCGCCGAATAACAGCTTCTGACAAATTTATTCGCCGCAGGCTCCGCCAGACCCAAATCCTTCATAAATTCCGCTTTGCTTGCCTGGTCAAGCTGACTTATCTCATAATCAATTTCAGCACAAACCGAAATTACCGGAATAGTCGAATCAATAATGCCGGCCGTATCAAAAGTCTGGGCAGGATTATTTTCAGCGGTATTAAAAACGACAACCACAGGCTTTAACGTCAGAAAACCGAGGGGTTTTATAAGTTCTATTTCCTGGGGGGTTTTGATTGCCGTTCTTAACGGTTTTTCAGATTCGATAGTCTGTTTTAATTTTAAATGAAGCGCAAGCTCTTCTTTTTGCTTTGCTGCATCTTTTGTGGGCTTATGAAGCTGTTTTTGAAGCTTATCAATTCTCGTTTCAACAAGCCCAAGGTCTGCGAGAAGCATCTCAGTCATCAAATCTGAAAGTTCTTTTAAAGGTTCAGCTTTGATGCCCGCACTGTCAAACGCTCTTATAACCAGCACAAGCAGTTCACTTGTCCGCACCTGGTCGAGCAGTCTTTTTGCGGCAGTTCTGGTATGGTCATCGGCAAAAGACAGACCCGGCAAATCGAGACAATCTATCGTCGCACGGACATTTTTTTTGGGTTTATACAAATTATAGAGCCAGTCAAGTCTTTCATCCGGCACAGGGACGACTATTTCTTCAATCTGCGCTGCCCCGCTGAGACTGAGCTTTCTGCCGCTGACGGCTGCAAGCAGTGTACTTTTACCAGAACCGATTATTCCAAGAAATGCCGCTTTCATTCATTACCCTTTTTATAAACGCTGCTTCCGAAAGAATCATACGCTACAATAGCCGGGAAATCCTTAACTTCAAGTTTCCTTATCGCTTCCGTGCCTAAATCCTCATACGCAACGACTTGTGCGGAGATTATATATTGGCTTAAAAGTGCTCCCGCCCCGCCGAGCGCGGCAAAATGAACCGCACAATATTTTTTCAGTGCATCCCTGACGGCATCACAGCGATAACCCTTGCCAATCATTCCTTTCAGGCCTGCCGCTAAAAGTATTGGTGAGAAACTATCCATCCTTGCCGATGTCGTCGGTCCTGCAGAGCCGATTACTTTTCCCGGCCGGGCAGGCGTGGGACCCACGAAATAAAAAATCTGCCCTTCTATCGGTATCGGCAATTGCTTTTTTTGTCCGACAAGCTCACAAAGTCTTTTATGTGCCGCGTCGCGTGCCGTATAAACGATGCCGCTTATAGATACTTCGTCGCCGGCTTTAAGCGAGCGAACAACTTCATCCATCAAAGGCGTTGTAATCTTTTTCATAAAACTTTCCGGTAAAATCGACTCAATAAGCGTATTTTACACAAAAAAGCGTTCTTTGCACGTCAAATAATTCGTTGCTGTAAGCCTTAAAAAGTGCTATCATATATATTGCTATGAAATACCCCATTTTTTTAAATCTGGAATCAAAACGCGCGGTTGTTATCGGCGGAGGCTCTGTTGCCGCAAGAAAAATATTGGGCCTTCTCGACGCACAAGCCCGTGTTGTTGTCGTTGCCGAACAGATTGACGAGGTTCTGAAAACCAGATGTAAAAATACAAATACCGAATTTGTGGAAGCAAAATATTCAAAAGACCATCTTGTCGGTGCGACAATTGCCTTTGCCGCGACAAATGATGAAGAACTAAATGAGCAGATTTACAAAGACTGCCAGCAGCTTGAGGTGCTCTGCAACGTGGCGGACGACCCTGAGCTTTGCGACTTTTTTGTTCCGGCTGTTGTTAAACGCGGCGACCTCCAAATCGCTATCGGCACTGACGGATACAGCCCTGCGTATGCGGGTCATATCAGGCAAAAACTTGAGAGTATTTTCACCGAAAAGCACGGCGAATTTCTGGCCGAACTTGAAACAATCCGAAAATATATTATGGAAGAAGTGCCGGACTCAGCCCATCGCAAGGCACTTATGGGCAAACTTGTCGGCGATGAATCGTTCGAATATTTTATTAAGAACGGTCCCGTCAAATGGCAAAGTTATGCCAATAAAATAATTGAATCCCCCGCCGAAACTAACATCAATGACCAGAAAGATTGAATTATTAGCCCCCGCTAAAGATGCTTCAACAGCAATTGCAGCAATCCAGGCCGGAGCGGATGCCGTTTATATCGGCGCTGAACGATTCGGCGCCCGCCAGGCTGCAGCAAACACAATAGCAGACATTCAGAAAGTCACGGATTTCGCACATCAATATTACGCAAAGGTTTATGTTACGCTCAATATACTATTATATGATGACGAACTTCCAATAGCAGAGAAAATAATTAAGCAGTTATATAAAATAGGAATCGATGGACTGATTATTCAGGATGTCGGTCTGCTTGAACTTGACCTGCCGCCAATTCCGCTGATTGCCAGTACTCAGATGGATAACAGCAGCCTCGAAAAAGTTAAATTTTTGCAGGATGTCGGTTTCAGCCGGGCGATTTTGACGCGAGAACTAACGCTCAAAGAAATTCGGCATATCCGCAGCGAAACATCTATCGAACTGGAATGTTTCATTCACGGATCATTATGCGTCGGCGCAAGCGGGCTCTGTTTATTAAGCTACGCTATCGGCGGACGAAGCGGCAATCGCGGACAATGCGCTCAGCCGTGCAGGCGATTGTATAGTCTTAAAGATACAAACGGCAAAACTATTGCTAAAGACAGATACCTGCTTTCGCTTAAAGACCTCAATCTTTCCGGGAATCTGGAAGAATTGATTGATGCAGGTATTAGCGCATTTAAGATTGAAGGCCGATTAAAAGATATTCCTTATGTTGTCAACGCCACTGCTTATTATCGCCAATTGCTTGATAAAATCCTCGAAAAGAAAAAACTTCAGAAAAGCTCCTCCGGCTCAATACATCTGGATTTTGAGCCGAATCCGGAAAAAACTTTCAATCGCGGTTTTACAGACTATGGCATTACAGGAAAAGTTTCTAATCTCGGTTCGATTGACACACCGAAATCCATTGGTGAGTTTATAGGCATCGTAAATAAGGTGGAAAAAACTTGTTTTGTCATTGACAGCAAAAAGGAACTTCATAACGGCGACGGGATTTGCTTTTTCGACCGTCAGCAAAATCTGTTCGGAACAACCGTCAATGGCGTCGAGGGACAGAAGATTTATCCGAAAAATATAAACGATATTTTTGCAGGCCAAAAAATTTATCGAAATTTAGATTCTGAATTTGTCCAAAAACTCACCGCCAATCCTGCCCAGCGAAAAATCGGTATTTCTTTAATAATAAAAGAAACAGAAAATGGTTTGATTTTGACCGGCACTGATGAAGACGGGAATAATACAGAAGTAGAAATAAAAAGCGGCAAGAAACCAGCTTTGAAAAAAGAAACAGCTAAAGAAGCCTTCCATAATCAGCTTACACGGCTTGGAAATACTATTTTTGAATGTTCCGATTTGAAATTCGAGACGCTGGATTGCTATTTTGTGCCTGCTTCTCAATTAAACGATGCCCGTCGTCAGCTTATTGAACAATTACTTAAGGCGCGAGAGATTAATCGTCCACGTTTGATTTCAAAAATCTCGAAAAATAACATCGCTTTTCCGCAGAAACACTTAAGTTTCATCGGCAATGTATTAAACAATAAAGCAGAGGATTTTTATCGCCGCTGCGGCGTTACGAAAAACGAACCGGCAGCGGAATCGGGGCAGGATTTAACGGGGCAAGTGGTTATGAAGACAAAGTATTGTCTAAGGAAGGAACTCAATCTTTGTCGGCAGACCGGCTCGGAAACTTCTGCCCAGCCGCTGATTTTGCAGGACGAGGACGGCAGGGAATATGAAGTCAGGTTTCTCTGCGGAAAATGCGGAATGGAAATATACTTCGGATACGGCGGAGATTAGGCTTTAATCTTCTCGATGGTCAATTCGAGATATTTCTGGCGATGGCCGACTCGTTTCTTGCTGTTCTTGCGCCGTCTGAAATGAGTCGGAAATAATTTCTCGCCCTTAACTATCGATTCGCCAGCCGTTCCAGCGAATTTACCGATAACCTTTGCTCCTTCAATGAAAGGCGTGCCAATTTTATAATCTTTGCCATCAGCAACAAACAATACCTTACCCATCTCTATTGTCTTTGCATCATCGGCAACTTCAGTTAATTCGATTTGTAACCGGTCGCCCTGTGCAACCTTATATTGCTTACCGCCTTGCTCAATAACAGCATACATCTGGTTAAAACTCCTGAAAAATTAAAAATACCGAACTTTTTAGAAAGCGAGGTATTATAGAAATTCAGCCGATATATGTAAAGGAAATTGTTTTTAATTCCAGAGCCGATGAGTCCTTAATATTTCTACACTAAAAAAGTCGATAATAATATTATGCAATAAAGCCTCTTTGTCAGGCGTCTTAACTAATGAAAAAACAAAAAATGAGTAGTCCAAATGATGTTATTCAACTCGTAAAACTCTGCCAGCAAGGCGAGAAAGAAGGTTTTTCGCAACTGGTTGACAGCTACTCAAGTCGTTTATACGGCTACTTTTACAGATTAACAGGCAACAGGGACGACTCGAACGAACTGCTTAGCGAGCTCTTTTTAAAAATAGTTGAGAAAATCGGCACCTGTCGGCCCGAGACTTTTAATGCCTGGCTTTTTAAAATGGCCTCGAATCTCTTTACGGACTACATCAGGGCCAAAAAACGGCACGAAAAAATGCTTAATCAGGTGGCAAAAGAGGTCCAAACCGAAATACAACCTTTGCCTGCCGGCGACTATATGACCGACAAATTAACCAGACAACTGCAAAGGCTCGACACCGAAACAGCCGAAATTATTGTTATGCGTTATTATTCAGGTTTGAGCTTTGAGGAACTGGCAAAAATCCGGAAAGAACCGCTCGGAACCTGTCTTTCAAAAGTGCATCGCGGACTTAAAAGGCTGCGAGAGTTAATGGAAAATAGTGATGACTGAATTTAAAAATGAAAATATTGATGAGCTTTTGGCAAAATTCTTTTCGCCCGACCAAGCCGAACAGATAAAAAATGATTTTGCGGCCGGTGACGAATCCTTCGAAAAATTTCCCGCACCGAATCCCCCGCCGCAGATACTTGCGGAAATCAAACAAAGAATAGCTCAACAGCTTGAAAACCGAAATCGCATAAGCTGGACAACTGTTCTTGCGAAAACAGCGGCTGTCGCAGCGATTGTTGTTATTGCCTCCGCTGTTATGCTGCTGAACTTCAGCCAAAAAGATTCGACTCAATATACTAACGACAACCAGCAAGCATCCCTATTGCAATCCGATACCGACATATCAGCCTTTGAGGCGGAGATAACTCAGCTTAAAAACGAATTATTGGCTATAAACCTCGGCGAGGAAACCGGCACAAACGGCATTCTTACCGACAGGGTTGAACAAGTTGAACTCGAAATAATAGAAACAGAAAATGCATTTTGGAAAGGATAAAAAATGAAAGCGACGTTAAAGGTAACACTGCTGTCGATGATTATTCTCGTTCTGACAGCGGTAATTGGCTATGCTCAGGAATCCGAATCGGCTGCGCCGCCGGCAGAACAGCCCCCGCCGCCACAGGCAGAATCGGCTCCGGTTCCTCCGCCGGGGAGTCCAAGATTTACGCTTGATGAAAGTTACATTGCGGGGCTTCTTGAAAAAGTTAAACAGAATGACCCAAATGAGGCGCAAAGACTTGAGAATCTCCGGAAGGAAAATCCCGGACTTTTTCAGGTTGAAATGAGAAAACTTGCTTTCCAGCAGCACAGAGATTCGCGTGAAGGTATGGGACCTGACCGCGCCGGCCGCAGAGAAGCCAGGATGGGCGGGCCGGAAGATGAGTCGATGGGGCTGAGAGGAAAGGAAAGAACCCGTGACAGACTTCAGAATATGGAGGAGGAATTAACAAGCTGGCTTGTAAAAAATGAACCCAGCGAGGCAAATGAACTTGCCGTCCTGAAGGGAAAAAACCCACGTGCTTATATGAGAAGATTGTCTGTCGATATGAAAAAATACCGTGAGATTATGGATGCCGAGCAAACAAACCCGGCTATGGCCGAACTGCTCAAGAAAGACCTTGTCCTTAAACAAAAAAGAAATGAGCTGCTTGAAAAATATAAAGGCGCCACAGATGAAAAACAGAAGACAGAACTGATGGCACAGTTGAAGGAAGTGACCAGTGAAAGATTCGACGTTGTTTTGCAGAAAAAACAGCTCAAATATGAGGAGTTCAAAAAGAAACTCGAAGAACTTCAGAAGAACGTAACCAAAAGCCAGGCAGATCTCGAAAACTACAAAAAGAACAAAGATGAGCTTATTAAGAAGCACCTGGACGAACTTATCAATCAGGCTGGTCAGTTCGACTGGGATTAAAAACCTGTTTTAACGGCTTCTCTTATGATAAAGGCCCCTTCTTGCGAAGGGGCTTTTTTATAATCTGCTTTTCATTTGTTCCAATTTCGTAGCTTCTTCAAGCGTCTTTTTTTCTTTTCTTGTCAGGCTTGAAATACCTTGCTCGTTGACCTTGACTAAAATTCTGTCAACTTCTTTCTGGAGTTCGCTGTAGGCTTTGAATTTCTTTTCCCAGTCATCGGTATGTGAAACAATTTTATATCTGTTTTTCCATCTCGGCCAAAGATATACATATCCGGCGCCGACTGCCATACCTGCAAGA
>JBAVNP010000017.1:0-16026 GCA_049691175.1 Sedimentisphaerales bacterium | reverse complement strand
TGGTTTATAGATGTATCTTATGCGGGCATCTTTGATAGATTCTACAACCAAACGAGTGTCATCTGTTGAGCCATCATCAACTATTATAACCTCGAAGTCGGTCAAGCTCTGTGCCAGAAGGCTGTCTATTGCCCGTTTGACAATGTAACCTCGATTATAAGTCGGAATTATGACTGTAACAATTGGCATATTTAACCTTATGAAATTAGCCCTGATAATAGCTGAAAAGGTCTTGATGTCAATTGTTTTACCTGTTTTAACGGGTTGTATTTATTATGTTTAGGCGTTTTTAAATTTCTTGACAGATACCTGAGATTTTCTTAGTATCTGGAATTCCTTTTTGCGCATATTGCGCAGATTAAACCGGAGATATTTAATGGATTCATTTTGGCGTATATGGAAGTATGTTTGGCCGCAGTGGGGCAGAGTACTGGCGGTATTGCTGTCTGTGTTTATAGTCAGTTTGCTGTTTTCATTAAGTTTTTTGACGGTAATACCTCTGCTGAAGGTGATGATGGGCGAGGAAGGCCTTCACGGCTGGATAGACCGCAGCACCTGCCAGTGGCGGTATGGAATGGATTTTTATGTTCCAGATACGACAGATATCCTTCATAGCGAGGAGATGCTTTATGGTTTGAAAGTGCTTAAGGTGAAAAAAGGCGGTCTTGCTGAACAGGCCGGTTTCAAAGTAAGTGACGTAATAGTTTCTGCCAGTGAAGATTCGAATGATATTATTGCGACAAAGGAGTTATCGACCAAAGTATTGGAGAAGCTTGCCTCGGCGTCCGGCGATGGTTTCTTGAAAGTGAATATTCGCAGAATCAGTAATGCTGAGGCGTTATCGATGCAGCTTGTGATGAGAAAGCCCGCTGGCTGGCTGTACGACAATGCTGGTTTTGCTGCCCGCTGGCAGTGGGGAGTAAAGTGGGTTGTAATGGAGAACGTCCAGAAAGCATTAAGTCTTTTGCCTCGTGACAATTCCAAAGAAGCCCGTAAGGATGCCGTGATTTTTATAATTATTGCGATGATGGTGGTGACTATATTCCGTTGTTTTGGCACATTTATTCAAAAGTACATAGGCGCCAAGATTGTGCAGGTTGCCACCGCTCAGCTTCGTGAGGAGCTTTTTGAGCATGCGATGTATATGCCTGTCGGGTACTTTACGACTTACGGCACTTCTGATGCGGTAAGCAGAATGATAGGCGATGTTAACGGAATCGGCAAAGGTATCCGTGTTCTGCTTGGCAAGAGTCTTCAGGAGCCGCTGAAGGCGATTTTTATGCTGGCTGCTGCGATGATATTGAGTTTCAAATTAACGCTGATTTTTTTGTCCCTTGCACCTCTTGTAATATATCTTATGTCTCTTTTTGGCCGCAAGATACGCAAATATTCCGGCAGGTCTCTTCGTAGCACGGCCGTTATGCTCGGCAAACTTCAGGAGACTATTTCTGCCGTTAGAGTTGTAAAGGTATATAATCGGCAGAAATATGAAGCCGACATTTACAATAGTATAAGCCGAAAACTTCTCAAGCAGACGCTTCGTTTGGCCAAAGTTGATTCTATAACAGTTCCTTTGCTGGATGTTCTCGGTATGATTGCCGGCTCAGCGGCGCTTCTTTTGGGCATAATCTGGGTTACAAATGCCAATATGCAGGCCAGCACGTTTTTCGGTTTACTAATTGCACTTGGTGTAGCGGCGGAATCGGTTCGCAAAACCAGCGATGTGTGGAATCAGATACAGGATTGTAACGCGGCTGGCGACAGAACTTTTCAGCTCCTCGATACTCCGGTTGAATATGAAGAGCCGGGCTCTGTGGAAATTGAACAATTAAAGGACAAGATAGAATTTCAGGACCTTGTATTTACTTATCCGAATTGTGCGGAGCCTGTGTTGAAAAAGGTCAGTTTGACAGTCAAGGTCGGCCATAACATAGCGATAGTAGGGCCTAATGGCTCCGGCAAGACGACGCTTATCAATTTACTGCCTCGCTTTTTCAGTCCGGACAGCGGCAGGATTCTAATAGACGGTATCGATATAAAGAATTACACGTTCAGGAGTCTGCGCGGCCATATAGCGATGGTTACACAAAATGTTGTTACATTTAATGATACAATAGCGGCGAATATTGGCTACGGTAATCCCAATGCGACAATGAAGGATATTATTACGGCGGCCAGGCGTGCTTATGTCGATGAATTTATAGAACCTCTGCCGGACGGTTATGACACAGTTATAGGCGAACATGGCAGCGGCTTCAGCGGGGGGCAATTGCAGCGTATTGTTATAGCTCGTGCGATAGTGAAAAATCCGTCGATACTTATTTTTGATGAGGCGATGAGCCAGGTTGATGCCGACAGCGAGGCCAAGATACATAAGGTGCTGGAGGAATTGATGCGGGACAGGACCAGTTTTGTAATAGCGCATCGTTTCAGCACCATAATATCATCGGATATAATAGTAGTGATGGATAAGGGTCATATAGTTGCACAGGGCAAGCACGAAGAATTGATGAAAGACTGCCCGGTTTATCGCAGCTTGTATGAAACTCAGTTAATCGTTTCTTAGCAGTGTACATTGGCTTTATTTAACTTTCCGGGTGAAATTCCCGCTATTTTGATTTTAGGATTTTCTTATGCCATTTAAATTATTAGGCCTCTCCGATCCGCTGGTACGGGGCATTCTTGCTACCGGCTACACGGCTCCTACAGAAATTCAGTCTCAGGTAATTCCAGCCGCGATTGAAGGCAAAGATATCATCGGCTGCGCCCAGACCGGCACAGGCAAAACTGCCGCTTTTGTACTGCCTATTTTAAACCGGCTCAGCCACGAGCATGCAGCCAAAAACAAGAATATAAAAGCGCTGATTCTTACCCCGACGCGCGAGCTGGCGCTGCAAATCGAACAGTGCATCATCGGCTACGGCCGATTCCTGCATATGCGCACTCTTACCGTTTACGGCGGCGTGAATATCGGAGGTCAGTTTGCCGTACTTCGCCGGGGTGTTGACATTATTGTTGCCACACCGGGCCGTCTTATCGACCATATGCAGCGGCGCACTATCGACCTGAGGCACGTTGAAGTGCTGGTTATCGACGAAGCCGACCGTATGTTCGATATGGGATTTATCAATGATGTGCGAAAAATTATCGCCGCTGTGCCCGCAAGACGTCAAACACTGCTTTTTTCCGCCACCATACCGCCGGAAGTGAAAGCTCTGGCCGCAGGGGTAATGAATCATCCAAAAATAATTCAGATAGGCCAGCAGCATAACCCAATCGAGACTATTACACAGCACATCTATCCTGTCCAAAAGGAACAGAAAATGGATATCCTGCTGCATATGCTCCAAAAAGGGGGGATGTACAGCGTCCTTGTTTTTTCCCGCACAAAGCACGGTGCCGACAGGATTAGTTATCGGCTCCAGCGGGCGGGCATTAAATCGGTCGCGATACACTCCGACCGAACTCAGGGCCAGCGCCAGCGGGCGATGGAGGGCTTTAAAGACAATAAATTTCAGGTTATGGTTGCAACCGATATCGCTGCTCGCGGCATAGATGTTGAAGGAATTTCACATGTCATAAACTTTGATGTGCCTGTAATTGCGGAGGACTATATTCATCGCATCGGTCGTACCGGCCGAGCCACAGCCACAGGTGATGCGATTACACTTGTTTCGCGCGATGAGGAGAAATATCTTCGTCAAATTGAAAAATTTATTGGCCGAAGCTTTAAACGAGAAAAATGTCCCGACTTTGCTTACGTGGCTGATTTGTATCAGAGGCAATCCGAAGGTAGTCCTCCTTCAAAGCCGCACACACATAAATTTTCTGTTCCGGGCCAAAAACGGCGTCATTCACGCTGGCGAAGAAGGTAAGATTTATATTTATTATTTGCGATAAATACTGAAAAGATAACTCAGGATAAAAGTCATCGCCGTTCCTAAGACTATCAGCCAGCTCCACGCCAGATTTATAACCCCTTTATGGGAAAGGAGTAGCAGTGCAATCATAGATAGGGTACTGATAATCATCGCCGCGACATTGCCGATATTTGCTTTCCTTTTTGTAAGAACACCGAGCAGAAAGACGCCCAGCGTAGCTCCGCCGGTAAGAGAAATTATCTCGAATGCAAACCATAGGATATTTTTTACCGGTTGGCAGGCAAAAGCCAAACCGGCCAGAATCAAACCGAAAGTTATTACGCCTATTCTTGAAATAATTAAATAATGCTTCTCTGATGCGTGCCTTTTAATAAGCGGCCGATAAATATCCGTAACAAATGATGATGATAGAGAACTCAAAGGCGAATCAATACTTGCTAATATAATTGCCGCAAGTATTAAGCCTTTTAGTCCGACCGGCAGATAATTTGCCGTAAAGTACGAAATAACCTCTTTGGCCTTTGCCGGCTGGATTGCCTGAGGATTTTGCTGGAAGAACACGTAAAGCAAAGTGCCGATTGCAAGATATATGCAGAGTATTGGAAACGCTGTTGCTATTGTCAGAAAAATCGCATTTTGACTTTTTTTCCTGGTTTTTACTGTTAATAATCGCTGCATCAGTTCCTGGTCTGTGCCGAAAACCGCCAAACCGATAAAAAAAGCGTTGGCAGTACCTGCCCAGAAAGTTGTGGGGTCGTTGAGATTAAAATCGAATTTGAATACGCTCAATCGTCCCGCACTATCCGCAATCTGCCATGCAGATGATAGACCGCCTTCAATATGGAAATAAAGGTATATTAATAATGCGATACCTGCTGAGAAAAAAATGATAGTCTGATATGCTCCGGCCCAGACAACCGCTTTTATGCCGCCGAACGCGATAAAAATTATACTGACCACCGTAAAAACCAGCAGCGTTTGCGCAAGATTCCATCCTAAAATAATCCCGATTCCCATACAGGCGGCATATAATCTTACGCCGGACGCTATTAGTCGTGTAATGAAAAAGAAAATCGAGCCGGCGTATTGAGTTTGGGGTCCGAAACGATGCCTTAAAAACTCATAAATACTTGTACAATTATACTTGTAAAAAACAGGAATAAATAAGAATGCTACCATTATTCGCGCTGCCGCCGAGCCAATGAAAAATTGCAGATACTCCCAGTTTTCGCTGTAAGCGGTTGCAGGGACGCCTACAATTGTTAGTGCGCTGACTTCAGTAGCGACAAAAGACAGACAGGCCACAATGGAAGGGATTTTTCTTTCACCGAGAAAGAAATCATTCGTGTTTTTTTCCCTGCGTCCAAAAATATAGGAAATGACGAAAAGGAACAAAACCGCTGATAAGACTATTGTTAAATCAATTCCGCTCAAAACCATTGTCTTCCTATTGCTTTCCTCAAAGATTGTTCATTTTTGTTGAGGATGTTTTCTGCCTGCTGAAAATCGACGCCACGGCAGTGCATCACAATCGCTGTCTTGACTTTTCCTTTTGCTTTTTTGAGGAGACTGGCAGTTTTTGATTTAGATAAACCGGTCATTTCTAAAACAATTCGAACGGACCTGTCTCGCAATTTATTATTTGTCGCCATCAGGTCAACCATCAGATTGCCGTAAACTTTACCCATCTTTATCATGGCCGTAGTCGTAAGAGTATTAAGCACAAGTTTTGTCGCGGTGCCTGCCTTCATTCTTGTTGAGCCGGTGATTACCTCCGGCCCGACGACAGGATTTATAATTATTTGAGCTGGAATGTCTTTAACAGTCTCCGGCGCACAGGTGATAAAAATTGTGCCGGCCCCTTTGTTGTCTGCCTCTTTTAACGCAGAGCGAACAAAAGGCGTAAGTCCGCAGGCTGCGATGCCGACGACAACATCTTTTGCGGAAATTTTGTATTTGTTTATAGCGGCAACGCCGTCATTGGCTTTATCTTCAGCCCCTTCAACAGCCCTTACCAACGCCTGTTTGCCGCCTGCGATAATGCCCCGCACCAGCAGGGGACTTACCCCGAAGGTTGGCGGACATTCCGAGGCGTCTAAAACGCCAAGTCTGCCGCTTGTGCCAGCCCCGACATAAAAGAGCCTGCCGTTTCTCTTGAAATGTTTTACTATCATATTAACCGCTGCGGTAATTTTTTTATACTCTTTGCCGACTGCCGGTGCGACCAATCTGTCTTCTGTGTTGATTAACTTAACTATTTGCATAGTTGACAAGCGGTCGATATTTTCACTTTTGCGGTTACGTTTTTCGGTAGTTGGAAGTAACTTTTTCATCGTGCCGGTATTATCTTTCCTAAAATTAGTGATTTTTTTGCGCCGGTTGCGCCGGGGACATTATTTGCGATGCCTTTGATTGTTGTATAAGCCAAAATAGCAAACGAAACTGCTTCTTTGGAATCGCTGTTTATGCCGAAGTCGTCGGTCAAAAGTATTTTGCTTTTTATATTCTGCCGCAGCATTTTAACTAACGTTTTATTTCTTGCGCCGCCGCCGCAGAGTATTATTTCGTCCGGCATAGAAGGCAGGAATTTTTTATACGCATTGACGATACTATCGGCTGTAAAAGCGGTGGCAGTAGCGAGCATATCCTCGAATGATATGGACCGTTTAATAAATTTTTCGGTATAAGCCGCTCCGAATTCTTCTCTGCCGGTCGATTTAGGCGGTAATTTCCGCAGAAACGGATGCCTCATCATTTCATCAAGAAGTTTTTTATTTACCTTGCCTCTCGCGGCGATTTTACCGTCTTTATCGTAATGTAATTTTCCTTTGCTGAAAATAGTTGCGATGCGGTCGATAATCATATTTCCCGGCCCTGTATCGAAGGCGATTGTTTCTTTAAGTCCTGTTCCCGCAGGAAGATAGGTTACATTGGCGATTCCACCGATATTCTGAATTGCCCGGTTTTTTCTTTTATGTCTGAACAGCCAGTAATCCGCGAATGGCACCAGGGGAGCGCCTTGTCCGCCTGCCGCCATATCTTTTGGCCTGAAATCCGCTACGGTTGTTATACCGGTTTTATAAGCGATTACGGATGGTTCGCCGATTTGAAGTGTTGAACGGATTTTTCCTTTTGGATTATGATAAATCGTTTGTCCGTGCGAACCTATCAAGTCAATGGTTTTCAGATTGATTTTATTTTTTCTGCACAATTTAATTACAGCATCGGCAAAAACTTCTCCAACAGCGAAATTCAATCGGCTGATATCTGCGGCGGTACAGATTTTCTGTTCGGCAATTTCCAGAATGTTTTTTCTTGATTGCGGTGAATATTTGAACGTATCAAAAGCCAGCAATTTGACTTTACCATTTTTGATATCAACGGCAGCAGCGTCAACACCGTCAGCGCTCGTTCCCGACATTAAACCGATTACACGCATTTACCAGCCTTTTGAAATAGTAATAAATTGTCTTTTAATCTCGATATTTTATTCCGCGTCAGCCACAATTTTTTAAAGTCTTTTGCTATATTCTTCATCTGTTTATTTATGAACTGTAATTCCTTCTTATTTACTTTTTTACCTGCCCGCAAAGCTTTTATAGCAAGTGACCGTCTTGCGGAGAGACAATCCATTCTCGCAGCGAGTTTCAATTCTTCGAGGGTGATTTTTTCAAAATTTTCAGCCGATTTCGGCAATTTCAGCCAGATAGATTCATCTGAAAGTTGCTCGACTATTTTTCGCAGCCCTTTTTCTTTCATCAAATCAATCGGACTATCAGGTTGATTGTTTTTTATGGGCTCAACAAGTGCGAAATATAGCCAGCTTTTGTTCGGGACATTTGTCCCACAAGTAACGTAAGTACTGCCCAGTAAACGAATTGCATTGGCCAATCGGCCTGTATGTTCGCCGAAAAAATGCTCGCAGAAATTATCGGTAAATTTAGCATTATCAACCGCTTTGCCGTTCCAGCTATGTGCCGCTCCGTGCGCAAAACTATGCAGGCTTACTCCCAGAAAATTGCGATGCTCGTTATCGCCCCAATCGGTGTTAAGCAGACCTTCGGCGCCAAATTTACGACCTTGCGCCGCAAAATCAGTTACATTTGTTATTGAATTAGGCAGCCGGGAACCGTGAGTCAGCCAGCCGCTTGTGCCGGGGCAGACCATAAAAGGAATTTTTGCTTTAGCTATGTCTTTGGTTTTATAAATGTTTTTACCGTTCTGTTCATATTCCCAGTTAAGCAGGACTATGTCTTTTGGCAATTTGCTCATCAATTCGGGATATTTTAAAACAATGTCCGCCCAGACGTTCATTCGCTTGCCGTATTTTTGGCACAGACGATAAATTTTTAAAAGGAACTCCAGATAAACCCAGCCTGTTCCGATACGGTCTGCCAATTTTTTGCTTCGGCCTTTGCCTAATTCCCACGTCTCGTCACAGCAGACATTAAAATCTTCTGCCTCAAACAGCGGTATAAATTCGCTGTAAAGTTCGCTGACAAGTTTAATTGAGCCGGCATCGGTAGGGCAGAGCGTTGTTCCGCCGGGAAACCCCCGAAAGCCCGGCATCTCGCCGAGATGGCGATATTTCGGCAGAGCGAGGATTTTTTCGAAATGGCCGAAACTTGCCAGTGAACCAACCAGTTTTATGTGGTGCATTCGGCAATAATCCTGAAGTTCCAGAATCTCATCCGGCGTAAATGGACTGTAACCTTTGCCGATTTGGGGATGTTTTTTGAAGGTAAAAACATTTTCGATATATAACTGCAATTCGTTTATTTTCCACTGTGCAAGTCGTATAACCAAATCCTTAAGCGTCTTAAGTTTCGGCACTTTCCCTCTGGAACAGTCAAGATAAACGCCTCGCCTTTTAAAGTCCGGCTCATCCTCTATTACGCATGCAGGCAGCCTGTTTCCGTAAATCTTCGCAAGGTCTTTTAATGTCTGTATGGCGTAATATGCCCCCGCGTCTGTCGCGGCGAAAACTTCAATTCCCCTTGGCGTAATCCTGATTTTGTATCCTTCGCTATTTTTGATTGTTTTATCGCGATACGTTTTCGGTTTGAATACCTCGCCGGTCTGGAAAAAACCTTTTTGAAAGGTAACTTTCCTTATCGGTATCAGCAATTTTTCAAATAATTTTTCATCCCTGACAGTCATACAAATTAGTATAGCATAAATTAAATAATCTGACAAATTTCAATTATTGCCAATGTTTTTAACATAAAGTATAATGTTGATTTGTATGAAAGACCTTATAACCGACCCTCTGAAATTCGCGTCGCTGGTAGCCCATCAGCTCAGAGGACCGGTTTCTACCGTTGGCACGATTTTGCAGACGCTCCTCGGCGAATTTGCCGGCCCGCTTACGCCTCGCCAGAAAGACCTTCTGCAAAGGGCGATTGAGCGTTGTGACGAGTCGCTCAAGGCCGCACAGAGACTTCTTATAATCTCTAAGGCCGTCAGCGACCCCCGGGCATTCAGCGGTACGGTCGAGCTTTCCCTGCTTGTTCGCAAAACCTCAGCCGCATGGATACAGTATGCCCGCCCGCATAATATCACGCTTATAGCGAAAATTGACGCTGAACCTGCCTGGGCATTTGGAACTGAAGCTGCAATAACGGAGGTTATTGAGGTACTGCTGTCGAATGCTGTTAAATACACGCCTGACAACGGCAGAATTGAAATGATTCTTTTATATGACCGTTCGACTCATTCATATCAGATAAGAATCGCTGATTCGGGCATTGGAATTTCTGAGGAAAACCGCCGGAATGTTTTTCAGCCCTTTTACAGAACGTCCGGCGCACACGCCTCATCACGGCCCGGCATCGGTCTGGGCCTTGCCTTTGTAAAGGCGATGGTTGACGCCGTAGGCGGAAACGTCCATATCGAAAAATCGCACCTCGGAGGTGCTGAAATTATAGTAAATCTCAAGGCTGCACCCAAACCAGCAGCCCAGCAGATACCAGGAGATAAAAAAATGAAAAAGCCAATGAAAGTAGTGATAATTGGCGGAGTAGCGGCGGGGCCCAAGGTTGCCGCTAAAATTATGCGGCTCAACCCCGATGCCGATGTAACTATTGTCGAGAAGGGCAGGCTGCTTTCTTATGCCGGCTGCGGTCTGCCGTATTATATCGGCGGCACTGTCAAAGACCAGAGCGAACTGATGAGTTCGCCTGCCGGTGTTGTGCGCGACCCGATATTCTTCCAGCAGGTCAAAAACGTTCACCTTATGAATCAGACCGAGGCGATTGAGATTGACCGCAAAAAGAAATATGTCCGCGTAAAATATCTGCTCGATGGGGTAGAATCGGTGCTCGATTACGATAAACTTGTCCTCGCAACCGGTTCAGTAGCTGTTATGCCTGATATAGAAGGAATCAAACTTGGCAACATTTTTACCCTTCACGGCGTAACCGATGCCGAAGGCATAAAATCTGCCCTCGACAGGGGCAAGGCTCGTGATGTTGTTATTGTCGGCGGCGGCCTTGTAGGAATTGAAATGACCGAAGCCCTTGTTAAAAAAGGCTGCAGGGTAACAATTGTCGAAAAACTTCCGCAGATTTTCCGCCTTCTCGATAGCGAATTGGCAATGCTCGTCGAAAATCAGCTTGAATCACACGGCGTCAGAGTTCTTACTGGTACCGACGTGAAAAAATTCCAGGGTAATGGCACTGTCGAATCAGTCGTAACCGGCAGAGGCACATATCCTGCCGATCTCGTGATAATCGCAGTCGGCCACAGGCCCAATGTCGCATTGGCAGAGCAGGCCGGCCTCCAAATCGGCACAACCGGCGGCATCAAAATCAGTCCTAAAATGCAGACATCAGACCCGGACATTTATGCTGCAGGAGATTGCGTCGAGAATATAGATATGATTACGCAAAAACCCTGTTATGTGCCTCTCGGCTCGACCGCCAACAAGCAGGGCAGAGTGGCCGCGGTAAATATCTGCGGCGGAAACGATGCGTTTGCCCCGATTCTCGGCACCGTGGCCTGTAAGGTCTTTGATTATAATGTTGCCGTTACAGGTCTTACGGAATTTACGGCCAAACAGGCTGGTTTCAATGTTGTTTCAGTTCTCGTTCCCGCGCCGGACAGAGAGCATTTTGTACCCGGCGCAGAGGTTGTGATGTTAAAACTTGTTGTTGATAAAGAGACTCGCAGGCTTCTGGGCGCACAGGCCATTGGCGCCGGCAATGGCGATAAGCGAATTGATGTTGCCGCGACCGCGATTGCCGCGAAGATGACGGTTGAGCAGATTGCGAACCTTGATTTGTGCTATGCTCCGCCGTATTCGCCGGTGATTGACAATATTATTACGGCCGCAAATGTGGCCCGTAACAAACTCGACGGCCTGATGGACGGCATCAATCCGAAAGAAGTCTGGCAGATGTTACAGGAAAAGAAGGATTTTACTTTGCTGGACGTAAGAACACCGTCAGAGTATCAGCACGAAAGGATGAATGGTTCGGTTTTTATTCCTCTCGCCTCGCTGCGTTCCCGTTTTGTTGAGCTTGACAGGAATAAACCTATTATAGCGTTTTGTAATTATTCGCTCAGGGCTTATGAGGCTGCGATTATATTAAAACACGAGGGCTTTAAGGATGTAAAAGTTCTCGACGGCGGTCTCGAAATGTGGCCGTATGAGAAGTTACAATAGTCGGCGGTTATTTTACTTTGTCCATTAGTTCTATAAATTCGTCGAACAGATAATTTGAATCGTGCGGGCCGGGTGATGCTTCGGGGTGATACTGCACGGCAAATGCCGGTACATTTTTGCAGCGGAAACCTTCCAGTGTGTTATCATTCAAATTCATATGTGTAATCTGCACATCTTTATCTAAAAGTGAATCCGGGTCGATGCAGAATCCGTGATTCTGACTGGTAATTTCAATCTTTTCGGTGATTAGGTTTTTGACCGGATGGTTTGCGCCATGATGGCCGAATTTTAATTTAAATCTATCGCCGCCGACTGCAAGACCCAAGAGCTGATGGCCGAGACATATCCCGAATATCGGCACTTTACCCAGCAGTTTGCGTATGGTTTCGATGGCATAGCTTATAGGGCCGGGGTCGCCGGGGCCGTTGCTTAAAAATACGCCGTCAGGTTTTTGTTTAAGAACTTCTTGGGCGGTTGTATCTGCCGGCACGACTGTAACCTTGCAGCCGTGCGAAACGAGCAGCCGCAGAATATTTTGCTTTATGCCGTAATCGAAAGCGATAACGTTGTATTTTACCTGTGGTTTTATAGTCTGGCCGAATTCGTTTTCGACGCCCTTTTCCCACGTATAGCTTTTCTTAGTGCAGACATTTTTTACAATATCTCTGTCAACAAGACCGGGATATTTGTCAAGTTCGTCTTTCAGGTTTTTAATGCTTGTTCCATCTGTGCAGATAATACCTTTCATCGCACCAGTTTGGCGGAGGAGCATAACTAATTTTCGCGTGTCAATGTCTTCGAGAGCAGGTATGTTATGTTTTTTAAGATAATCATCGAGCGAAATTTGATTTCGCCAATTACTTGGGAAATTGCAGTTTTCCTTTACAACAAAACCGCTCAAATAAGGTTTATTGGATTCTACGTCCAGCGTGTTTGTGCCGTAATTGCCTATTAAAGGATAAGTCATTGTTACAATCTGTTCGTGATAAGAAGGGTCTGTAAGTATTTCCTGATAACCGCTCATAGCGGTATTAAAGACTACTTCTCCGCACTTTTTACCTTCGGCTCCGAATCCGCAGCCGCGAAAGCACGTTCCATCTTCGAGTAATAATATGCCTTTCATCCCGTTAGAATCCTTTTTAAATTATAAACATTGGTTCATCCCGTTAAAAATCTTTTTTCAATTTATGATTCTAACGGGATTCACTTTATTTCCTTATCTGTAATACAGTTGTATTGGCTTTACATCTGTCTTTTTCTGTTTTAGCGATTCGATTGCTTTTGTAACCGCCGCGGCGCCTCTGATTGTCGTGGTATAAGGCAAATTGCGGTCAAGAGCGGTTCTTCTTATCGCAAAAGAATCCTTGATTGTTTGTTTGCCGACCGTGGTATTTATAATCAGGGCGATCTGCTTATTGATAATCAAATCGACAATGTGTGGTCTGCCTTCAGTCATTTTCAGTACGAATTCCGATGGCACATTGTTCTTGATTAACTCGATGCAGGTTCCTTTTGTAGCGAGAAGTTTAAATCCCATCTGGTGAAGTTTTTTCGCTATTTCGACAGCCTTTGGCTTATCAGTATCTTTAACGCTGATAAAGACATTTCCGCTTGTCGGCAGAGAATTTCCTGCGGCAATCTGCGATTTAGCGTAAGCAATTCCGAAATCATCAGACAACCCCATTACTTCGCCGGTCGAAAGCATTTCAGGCCCAAGCAGCGTATCGCAGCCGGGGAATTTCAGAAATGGAAACACAGCTTCTTTGACGGAATAATAGCTTCGATACACTTCTTCTGTAAATCCGAGTTCTTTAAGTGTTTTTCCGGCCATCACTTTTGCGGCCAGTTTGGCCAGTGGCACACCGATAGCCTTACTTACGAATGGTATTGTTCTCGATGCCCGCGGATTGACTTCGAGTATGTAAATCTGGTTATCCTTTACCGCAAACTGGATATTCATCAGACCTATTACATTCAGTTCCAGCGCGAGCATTTTAGTCTGTCGTTTTATTTCCTTAATTAAGGCATCGCTTAATGAAAACGGAGGCAGCGAACAGGCGCTATCGCCGGAGTGGATACCTGCCTCTTCAATATGTTCCATAATCCCGCCGATAACGACAGTTTTGCCGTCGCTTATAGCGTCAACGTCAAGCTCGGCGGCATCATCAAGAAATTTGTCGATTAAAATCGGATGTTTATCTGAAACAGCGATAGCTTTTTCGACGCAGCTTTTCAGTTCTGTTTCATCATAGACGATTTGCATCGCTCTTCCGCCCAATACGAAAGATGGCCGTATAAGCAGGGGATAACCTAATGTCCTTGCGATTTTGACGGTCTGCTCATAATTCATCGCTGTGCCGCTCGGCGGCTGGTTGAGCTTTAGTTTTTCGACTATTTTGTTAAACCGTTTTCTGTCTTCAGCGGCGTCGATGCTGTCGGGACTTGTGCCGATGATTTTCACGCCTGCTTTTGACAGGGCGTTTGCCAGTTTCAGAGGTGTTTGACCTCCGAACTGAACGATAACGCCGTCAGGCTTTTCTTTTTCGACAATGTTCATCACATCTTCGAAAGTCAAAGGCTCGAAATAAAGCCTGTCTGATGTATCGTAATCTGTGCTGACCGTTTCGGGATTGCAGTTTACCATTATGGATTCGATACCGATTTCCTTCAGCGCGAATGCAGCGTGGCAGCAGCAGTAGTCGAATTCAATTCCCTGTCCGATTCGGTTTGGTCCGCCGCCGAGAATGATAATTTTCTTTCTTTTTGTCGGATTTGCCTCGCACTGGTCTTCATACGTAGAGTACAAATAAGGCGTATTCGCCTCAAACTCTGCCCCGCAGGTATCGACAATCTTATAAACGGCACAAATTCCGTCAGCGATTCGCTGTTTTCTGAGTTGTGTCTCAGGCACATTTAATTTTGATGCGATATACTTATCGCTAAAGCCCAGTTTTTTGGCCTGTTTGAGATTTTTTATGCTTATTTTGTCCTCGAACTGAACAATCTGGTCGATATTGTTCAAAAACCAGGGGTCGATTTTCGTAAGCTCATAAATTTCATTAATCGGCAGTTTTCTTCTCAAAGCCTCGGCGACATACCAGATTTTATCCCAGCGGTTAGACCGCAGTATCTGTTTGAGCCGTTCGTTGTCTATTTTTGAGTCGACATGTTTTCTGTCGAGCGAATATCGGTCGATTTCAAGCGAGCGTATGGCTTTCTGGAATGCCTCTTTAAATGTTCTGCCGATTGCCATTGCTTCGCCGACGCTTTTCATCTGGATAGTCAATTCTGAATTTGTTGCCGGGAATTTTTCAAATGTGAATCGCGGCCATTTTACGACGCAGTAATCTATTGACGGCTCGAAACAGGCGGGCGTCTTTTTTGTTATGTCGTTTGGTATCTCATCGAGCGTATAGCCGACCGCCAGCAGCGAAGCGATTTTGGCGATTGGAAAGCCGGTGGCTTTTGAGGCAAGAGATGAGCTTCTCGAAACTCGCGGATTCATCTCGATTACATACATTTTGCCGTTTTGGGGATTTACGGCAAACTGGATATTTGAGCCGCCGGTTTCAACACCTATTGCTCTTATAATTTTTATCGCCGCGTCACGCATTGTTTGATATTCTTTATCGGTTAGTGTCTGTGCCGGCGCTACCGTAATGCTGTCGCCGGTATGAATTCCCATCGGGTCGAGGTTTTCTATCGAGCAGACAATCACAACATTGTCTTTTTTGTCCCGCATTACCTCTAATTCATATTCTTTCCAGCCGAGGACCGATTCTTCTACCAGTACCTGTCCTTTAGGACTTAGATTCAATCCCCAGTGTATGAATTCCTTGTATTCTTCAGCGTTATACGCGACATTTCCGCCTGTGCCGCCCAGTGTGTAGGAAGGGCGGATAATCGCGGGAAAACCGATTTGTTCAACGATTTTTTGTGCCTGTTCCCACGATTGTACATATCTGCTTTTCGGCACTTCAAGACCGATATCGAGAATAATCTTTTTAAATCTGTCGCGTTCCTCAGCTTTTTTTATCGTGGCAAGGTCTGCTCCGATGAGTTTAACATTGTATTTTTTCAGGACGCCGCTTTCTGCAAGCGCGACGGCGATGTTAAGTCCTGTTTGTCCGCCGAGTGTCGGCAGTATGCAATCCGGTTTTTCTTTTTTGATGATTTTTTCAATCATCTCCGGCGTAATCGGTTCGATGTAAGTGCGGTCAGCAAGTTCAGGGTCTGTCATAATGGTTGCCGGGTTGCTGTTGACCAGCATTACCTGGTAGCCTTCTTTTTTTAGCGCCTTGCAGGCCTGAGCGCCGGAGTAATCGAACTCACAGCCCTGGCCTATTACTATAGGGCCGGAGCCTATTATCATTATTTTATGGATATCTGTACGTTTGGGCATTTTTTACATCCGTGCTGTAAGCTAATTATTTTGTCGCGGAATTTGTTGTCGATAAAGATTGGTAATAGGCATCCGCC
>JBAVNP010000016.1:0-1779 GCA_049691175.1 Sedimentisphaerales bacterium | reverse complement strand
GGCTATATATTCATAAGTCGGAATCTTGGATTTCCGACGATTTATGTCGGAGTGTGCAACCCATTTGTTGGTAAATTTTTTTATCTTATCTGTATCTCTTTTAAGCTTGTTTAAATCACGCTTAAGTTTGCTCACACTCAGCATTTGTTCGCCTTTGTTGGCAAATTTGTTAAAATCGTAGTCAGCTATTCCTCTTTCTTGCATCCACTTCGGATATTTTGCGGTAAAATAATCGCGACTTATTGCTCCCGGGTGTTCCAGAATATCTTCAATTAACCTGAATAACGAGATACTTCTTTTATCAATATCTCGTAATCTTCTAACTCCTATAGAAACACGGCACAAGTAGTTATGATTTATCCAGCGATGGAGCAATACAGGAGACTGAATATTTTTATTGGCCATAACTATGGAAGATACTTCTTTAAAAATATCGTGACTTATGAGTAGATCGGCTAAATCCTGCTCTATGCTTTTGAGCCACTTTCCCCATTTTCTCCGAAAATTTTTTGCCTCTTTTGGTGTCATTACCCCTTACACTTTGTCAAAAATTTTATTAGCCCAGTAATCAAATCATTTTGAACTTTTATATGTTATTCTTATTTTTTATTTTCAATAACGGCACTTCATCATTTTTGAGGCGGGTTGTTAAAACTTTACAGCCTTTGTCAGTTACCAGCACATCATCTTCGATTCTTATACCGAATTTGCCAGCCAGATAAACCGCAGGCTCAATCGTAACTACATTGCCCTGCTGTAAAACATCCTTTGAAAGTACCGAAACAACCGGCTGTTCGTGAACCTCAAGGCCGAAGCCGTGGCCTGTGCCGTGGCCGAAAACCGGCAGCTTCGACGACCTGATAATTTCCTTGGCGGCGGCATCAACCTCTTTTGCGCCGGCGCCGCTTCTTACCATTTGCAGCGCCCTGCTTTGCGCACAAAATACCGCCTTGTAAACTTTTCTGTAAAAATCATTTACCCTGCCGACAGCGAAACATCTGGTTATATCGCAGCAATAACCATTCAATTTCGCGCCGAAGTCTATAAGAATCGTATCGATTTTCTTTAACTTTCTCGTCGTCGGCCGATGGTGCGGCATTGCGGAATTGCTTCCAAAAGCGATTATAGCCTCAAAAGCAGGCTGGGCGCCGGTCTTCTTCAATTCAAAATCGAGCATCGCGGCAACTTCGGTTTCGCTGACGCCGGCGTAAATCTTCGACAGCACCCTGCCAAGAGCTTTTTGCGCAACAGCCGCTGCTTTCTTTATCGCCTTGGCCTCAATCTCATCTTTTATCTGCCTGACAAACGCAGCAGGAGATTTCAAAGCCGCCAGACGGACCGGAATTTTCTTTTTCAGAATTTCAAAAAGAGCCGTTTCGATTTTGTCTTCAACCGCGATAATTTCAACAGCAGGTATTTTTTTTAATACATCGGCAACCGCTTCCGTCATCGCTCCTTTTCGTTCGTAAATTTTACAGCCCGAACACTCCTTTTTTGCCGCCAGTGTGTATCTGCTGTCGGTAATAAGCCAGACGCCTCTGCCGGCCAAAACCAGCCAGCTATCATCGCCTCTGAAACCGCTCAAATAAGAAACATCGGCCCCGCCGGTCAATACCAGTGCGTCAAAGTTCTTTTCCCTGAGGATTTTCCTCACTTTTTCAATTCGATTTTTTAAAATATCAATTTTCATCTATCTTCAGAATACTCATTTAGCGGCCGCCGCTCGCGGCGGCCTGACCCCCGCCTCAAGTGGCGGGGGCTAATGAGGTTTTCCTTGCT
>JBAVNP010000015.1:0-58468 GCA_049691175.1 Sedimentisphaerales bacterium | reverse complement strand
AAAAGACCTCAATCCGAAAATGTTAGATTATGATGATTATTGGAATACGGAAATAAAAAGCAAAATAAAGGATTTCCAGCGTATCAGCAAAGACGAATATCTTGAAATACTGCGGAAAAACGGATTTTCTTCCTCAACTATTCAGCGACATTTGTTTGGTTAACGCCGGAAGAAATAGCGATAGTGGAAGGTAAAGGTAATTGACGAAGTAATCGCCGCCCACAGCGGCTGGCCGATAAAATGACCCCAGTGAAAGAATAACAAACCCTGCCCCCTGCCTGCTCGGGGGTAAACTCCGTGATGGCAGGGCTAACCACGAACCGAAAACCCCCAGTGAAACTGGGGGCTAAACAAATTATTTAACTTTAACCTGTTCGTATTTCATATCCGAGCCGGACATTGTGCGGATGTTGTCGGGGGTCATCTTTATAATTACATACTGCGGGGCGGCGGGGTCGGGGATATGTTTCTTCAGTTCCGGCAACTGATTGTAAAGCCAGAGTTTTTCGGCGTTGTCGGTGCTGATAGAACAGGGGCCGGCGATGCGGACGTGCTTGCCTGTCGAATCGCAAAAACAATATTCGGCGTAAGGGATTTTTTTAAGCTGCTTGATTTTGTCCGATTCACTAAAGGTCGCACATAGAAACTCGTTGTCTTTCCATGTCAGGCCACCCATAGGACGGACGCCAACGATTTTGCCATCTGTAGTAGCCAAATAACCCCAGCCGGTCTGCTTTGTGAACTGTTTTAATTCTTCGAAGTTCATAATAAAGCTCCTTGTATTGAAAAATCCGAAATCCTAAGCACTAAATCCTAAACAAATTCCAAATATCAATAACGAACTCAAGTTATCCAATGATGAGCAGGGCAATCCAAGGGACGAGATTGAAAAACAGGACAAAAATCTTCATTGCTCCAAGGAATGAGTAGAAAATCACGTTGAACGCTTCTTTAGAAAGGGTGAACCATTTGCTGTGCATTCTATAGACAAAATCGCCGGCGAAAATCCAGACGGCAAATGAAAGAAACAGCAATCCTAAGTTAATAATCGTACACCACATAAAAAACGCTCTGACGGCAGTAATATCCATAATAAATCTCCTTCCCGCCTGAGGCGGGTAAAAATTTAATATAGAATTGATTATAAGAGCGGAATAGTGAAAAAACAGTTAAAAGCGGCAGGCGAACCGAAATGTTTAATAAATAAAGGGTTATAAATGTTTGATTTTTGAGTGGAATTGCGGTATTGTATCAGGTCAATAACTAACCGGCAAATATGGAGCATAGAATGGCGGAAAAAGCGTATCAGAAGTGCATCAACCCCGACTGCGGAGCAGAATTCAGCTGTAATGAGTCATTTTTCAAGTGCCCCAAGTGCGGCGATTTGCTCGACGCCTGCTATAACTGGAACGAGATAAAAGTGCCGGCGAAACTGTCCGATTTCGGCAAACGCTGGGTTCGACAGGCTCACCATAAATGGGCGACAAGAGAAAATGAACTTGATTTTTCCGGTGTGTGGCGGTTTAGAGAACTGCTGGATTTCTGCGATGATAAATACAAGATAACAATTGGCGAAGGACAAACACTGCTGCAGCAAAACGATATGCTCGCCGAGTTTCTCGGAATGGAGAAGGGCAGTCTCTATCTCCAATACGAAGGGCTTAATCCATCGGGTTCGTTTAAAGATAACGGGATGACCGCGGCGTTCAGTCACGCGAAAATGGTCGGGGCGAAATCGTGCGCGTGCGCATCGACGGGAAATACCAGCGCGGCAGTTGCGCTTTACGCACATCACTGCGGAATGAAATGCACGGTGTTTATCGGGTCTGGCAGAATAGCGTTCGGCAAATTGAGCCAGGCGATGGACTACGGGGCGAAAACCATTCAAATACTCGGCGACTTCGACGACTGTATGAAACAGGTGCAGGCGGTTTGCACCGAATTGAAATTATATCTTCTTAATTCTCTAAATCCGTTCCGGCTCGAAGGGCAGAAGACAATAATGTATCGCATTCTTGAAGGATTGGGCTGGGAAGTGCCGGACTGGATAATCGTGCCGGGCGGGAATCTGGGCAACTCAAGCGCGTTCGGCAAGGCGTTTTATGAATTGAAGACCCTTGGCCTTATAGAACGAGTGCCGAGGATGGCGATTATCAACGCGACGGGAGCGGACACTCTTACCGAGCTTGTAAATAACAGGAAATTAAGATGGAATAACGGCAGTGTAGATAATAAAATAATAAGTGATTTCTACGCAGAGCTTACGGCAAAGAAGTTTTCGCCGCATACCTGCGCTTCAGCGATAGAGATTTCGCGGCCTGTGAATCTGAAAAAATGTCTGCGTGCGATTGACGTATGCAACGGCGTTGTGCGGGCGGTATCGGATGAGGCGATAACGGATGCGAAGGCTCTGATAGGAAAGTTCGGGCTTGGCTGTGAACCGGCGTCGGCGGCGACGATAGCGGGACTGGCGGTTCTGCTTGCGGAAAAAACAATAAAGCCGAATGAGAAGGTCGCCTGCGTGCTTACGGGGCATTGCCTGAAGGACCCGAACGTTACGGTCAATTATCATAAGGAAAAAGGCGGCAAATACAGTAATCCGCCGATTGAGTGTCCTAATAATCTTGAGCAGATAATTAAACTAATGGGTAAGGATTAAATAGTTGGCGCGACACGGCAAAAAAAAGTATGACAGGATATTGCAGCAGGCGGCATTTGCCGCTGTGGTTGCGGTATCGATTTTGACGTCGTTTTGGGCTCTTGGAGCCAGGCGGCTGGGTAATCACGAGGCCTATGTCGCAATCGCGGCAAAAGAAATGGCATCGGGCGGCAACTGGCTTATACCATATTACAACGGCGAGGCGCGTCTTGAGAAGACGCCATTGAATTACTGGCTTGTGGCGGCGGCGGCAATGGCAGCAGGCGGAATAAATGACTGCATAGTGCGTTTGCCGAACGCGATATTAGCGGCACTTTCGGTTATCGCGATTTTTTATTTTGTTTCCGGCCGGCTGGGCACGCGAATTGCCATTCTTTCATCACTTATCTGGGCAACCTCGCTTGGCTATGTCAGGTATAGTCATACGGGCAGGCCCGAGATGTCGCTTACCGTTTTTGTCGCAATCGCGATGATGAGTTTTTATTCGGCGATTAATACCTACTCCCGCAGGGAGCGGATTTTCTACGGTCTTGTTTTCTGGATTAGTTTCGCACTTGCGATGCTTGCCAAGGGTCCTGTGCCGCTGCTGATTATTGTGCCGCCGATAATTATTTATTTAGCCGTTTTTCGAGAGTGGCAAAAAATCAAAGGCACTATGCCGGTTGTCGGATTAATTCTGTTTCTGCTTATCGTTCTGCCCTGGCCGCTAATGGTTGCCGCAAAGATGCATGAAATACAAAAGTCTTCCGTTTCGGCACAGCAGCAGACGGCTGGGCCAGAATCAACAAAGGGGCAGGGCAAAACACTGGCGGTCTGGAAAAAAGAATTTGTCGACCGGTTCATGGGCAAATACGCCTCCGGCGAAAAGCCGGGTTATTATTATCTGGGAGTGATGTTTATTTTCTTTTTGCCGTTTTCCGCTTTTGTACCGGCAGGACTGGCGGCGCCATTTTATCCTGTATGGGAGAAAAAGCGCGAAACGATGTTTTACCTGTGGATGTGGTTCACTGTGGGAATTGTCGTGATGACGCTGTGCGGGGGCAAGAGGCAGCATTATATTCTGCCGCTGATGCCGGCGATGGCGATTCTGGCGGGCATTATTGCCGACGATATGATATTTGTCAACAAGGCGTACAGCAAAAAGTTCGCGATGGTTTTCTGGGTGGGCCATCTGTTTGCCATTTTTTGCGTTGCGGCAGGCGCGATTATCTGTATGCGAAGCGAGCTGTATCCGCTGCAGTTTGTAACGGTAAGCACGGCAGTGGTTATCGTTGCAGTTTTGTTCAATGTATCGGTGCTGTTCTGGCTGAACAAAAAAGTTGTTGCAGTAATGTGTCTTTTCGCGATTCTGTGTGTATCTATTCTTATTTGGCCTGTTCTTGGTTACGAGCAGGAAGATGAGAATTATATAATTTGTGATTTTGCCAGCCGAGCAGCCATGGTGTTGGGCGGCAGAGAGGTTGTTTCTTACGGCAGACTGGATCCGGCATTTGTATATTATCTGGGACGCAATGTTCCTGTTATAGAAGACGTTAATGAGATTTATAAGCGGTATCTGAACGACAGCGGCGTTATCACATTGAAAGATAATTTTGAGCAGCTTAAGAACGACGAGCGGTTCAAATTTCGCATTTCCAGCCTCGATAGAGACCGTGGACTTTTTTTAAAGGGCAGAGAGGGTGAATAAAAGCAAATCCGCAGCAATAACTGAACTGGTTCTGGTTTTTTGTCTGTCGGCCTGTATCGCGCTGGCCGGCTGTAAAAAAAGCAATCCGGCAAAAGCGCCCACCGACAAACAATCTTCTCCCACGTCCGCGGATAAGACCGCCGCTCCGGCAACGGCAAAAAATCCTGCTGTTTCAAAGGCGCTTGAGGAAATTATAGCCCGCAGAAATTCCTGGAATCCGATACTTGCAGACTTTTATGGCAAAGAGATGCCTGATTTTAAGGTTGAGGATATAAACGGCAAAGCACACAGCCTGAAAGATTATCGCGGCAAAAATGTGATGGTGGTTATGTGGGCGACGTGGTGTCTGCCGTGCCAGGAGGAAATACCGCACCTTATCGCGCTTCGTGAAATAATGCCGGCGGATAAACTCGCTATTCTTGCCATTTCAAATGAACCCGTCGATACTGTAAAGGCAACGGCGCAAAGCCGAAATATAAGCTACACCGTAATTTCCAATCAAAGCACTTTGCCTGAGCCATTCAGCAGCATTAGAGGCTATCCGACAGCGTTTTTTATCAGGCCTGACGGCACATTAAAACTTGTAGTCGAAGGCGGATCGCAATTAGGCGAAATGAAAGCCATAATTCTTGCCGAGTAAATGGACACAAAAAATATACCACTGACGAGGATACAGAAACTCATCGGTCAGCGCATGCTCGAATCGAAACAGATGCAGCCGTGCTTTTATCTGACGGCAAAAGCGGATGTCGGCGTAGTTTCTGATTTGCGACGGCAGATAAGCAAACAGTCGGGCGTAAGAATTTCGATTAATGATTTTTTCATACGCGCTATGGCGGCGGCAATTGAAAAATATCCGCTGATGGCGGGCAGTTTCAAAGGCGACTATATTGAAATTGCCGAAGGCGTCAATATCGGTCTGGCGGTCGCCGCTCCGAAAGGATTGGTTGTGCCGGTAGTGAAAAACGCAAACAAGAAAAGCCTGGCGGAAATCGCAAAGGAAACCGCCGAGCTTATCGAAAAGGCGAGAAATAATAAGTTAAGTCCCGACGAGATGTCGGGAGCGTGTATAACGCTGACGGCGCTGGGGATGTTCGGGATAGATTCGTTTCTTGCGATACCATCGCCGGGGCAGTGCAGTATTCTTTCTATCGGGAAAATAATTGAGCAGCCTGTTTTATGTGAAGACAGGGCCGAGACAAAAAAGTTTATCGAGTTCGGTCTTGCCGCCGACGGCAGGATAGTAACTTATGATTATGCCGCGAAATTTCTGGTTGAAATAACAAGTCTTGTCGCAACCCCCCAAAAACTGATTGATTAATTTACGGCAGGGCGAAGAATTTTTTTGTAGTTTTGGTTACTTCGTCGGCAAATTTTTCGAAGGGTATCTGTTTTAATTCCGCAATTTTTCGGGCGGTATGAATTAACAGCGATGGTTCGTTTATTTTTTGCTTCCTGTGCGGCTCGGGAGACATATAAGGACAATCAGTTTCAATCATCATTCTTTCGAGCGGGACGATTTTGGCGGCCTGTCTTGCCAAGTCGGCATTTTTAAACGTTATGACGCCTGTGAATGAAATATGAAAACCTTTGTCGAGGACGATTTGTGTCTGCTCAACGGTACCGCCCCAGCAGTGAAAGACGACGTTTTTTAAATTATTTTTGAATTCATCAATAATCGCGATTGTTTCGTCAAAGGCGTTTCTGGAGTGAATTATTACCGGCAGATTTCTTTGAGCGGCAATTTCGAGCAGATTTTTAAAAAGTTCTTTTTGAGCATCCTGTTTGGTTCGACTAAGCTCACCACTAGTTGAAAAATTATAATGAAAATCCAGGCCTGTTTCGCCAATAGCGACTATTTTTTTGTGCTTCGCAAGGTTTTTGACCTGCTCAATGTCGGCGGTTGAGGTGTCGGATGCGTAATGCGGATGAATGCCGATAGTGCCGAAGAGGTTTTCATATTTATCGAGGATTGAAATAACTTTTTCATTCTGCCCGGTATCGGTGCCTACTGTTATCCAGCCGGCAACACCTGCCGCGAGGCTTCGCTGCAAAACAGCGTCAAGGTCTTTTTGAAGCTGGTCGAAAGTCAAATGTGCGTGTGAGTCTATAAGATTCATATATTAAGGGACAAAAGCGTTTTCATAATGTCTTATCTGCGGTTTGGTTTTTCCATCGGTTATTAATATCACCACATCGAAACGGAGAGGCAGATTTTCGAGTTTGTGTTTTTTTATGAAAAGATTCGCAGCCCTTGTCATTCTAACCTGCTTTGCCTTTGTAACAGCCGCTTCGGCATCGGCGAAAGCCTCATTGGTCCGAGCCTTTACCTCAACAAAAACCACAGCATCGTTATCCATCATAACAAGGTCGATTTCTCCCATTCTGCAGGAGAAATTTCTCGTCAGTGTTTTATAACCTTTTGCTCGGAGGAATTTTTCGCACAGTTTCTGACCCTGTCTGCCGAGCAGGCGGATCAGCCTCTGGAGAGACCTCGCCTCGGGGCGGGTGGGAGAAAGCGGCTTTTTTTGATTCCTGCTGAAAAGCACAAATCCACCTGGAGCAGAGGAGCTTTATGATTTGGGATTGGCAGATTCAGTTCGTTTTTCTTCCGATAGTTTTACGGACTTTCCGCTTCGCTGCCTGAGATAATAAAGCTTGGCTCTTCTTGTTCTTCCGCCTCGAATGGTTTTTACACTAACGACATTGGGCGAATGCAGGGGGAAGACCCTTTCAACGCCTTCGTCGCCGACGATTCTTCGAACGATGAAAGACTCACCCATTCCCCGGCCTTTTCTGGCAATCACGGTGCCGGTGAATATCTGGATGCGGGTCTTGTCGCCTTCGGTGATTTTACAGTGCACATCGACCGTATCGCCCACCTCGAATTTCGGAATTTCGGTTTTTAAACTTTTCTTTTCTACCGAATCAAGTATTTCAGTTTTCACTGTTTTGCTCCTTTTTTATCATCAATCTGAGTTTTTACTTTTATTGAACAGGTCAGGCCTGTTTTTCTTTGTTTTTTCGAGGGCCTGCTGTTTTCGCCATTTTTCTATTTCCTTATGATTTCCGCTAAGCAGCACATCGGGCACTTTCAAGCCTTTGAAATCCTCCGGCCTTGTATATTGCGGATATTCCAGAAGACCGTCACTGAAAGAGTCATTTGCTGCCGAGTCTTCGTCGCCCAGCGCGCCGGGCAGCAATCGGACAACGGCATCAATTATAACCATAGCCGGCAATTCTCCGCCGCTGAGGACATAATCGCCGATTGAGACTTCCTCAGCACCAGTGCTGATTCTGATTCTTTCGTCGAAGCCTTCGTAATGGCCGGCAATGAGAATAATTCTCTGCTCGGCGGCAAGCTCTTTGGCAAGCTGCTGGTCGAATTTTTTCCCCTGCGGCGCAAGCAGAATAATCCGGGCGGGTCTTGAATCCTGTTTTTGCACGTGCTGGAGACAATCGAGCACGGGCTGACACATCATAACCATCCCGGCTCCGCCGCCGTAGGATTTGTCATCGACTTTTTTGTAGCTGTCTTTAGCGAAATCTCTGATATTTGAAAGAACTATTTCGACCAGGCCGTTTTGCCTTGCACGCTTTACAATCGAAAAGGCAAGCGGCGAATCGAACATTTCCGTAAAAAGCGTAAGAACATCTATCCTAATCACTTTTTATCCGCTTTTTTTTCGGTTTTTTCAGCGGGCTTTTCAGCGGTTTTTTCAGCAGGCTTTTCAGCAGCCGCTTCGGCCGGTTTTTCCGCTGCCGCTTTTTCAGCAGCCTTTTTCGCAATCAATCTTTGCGTATTATCGAAAGGCACGTTTTTTTTCCTTGCCGCAAGTTTAGCTCTTTTTCTGCGTGCCTTGACTTGTTTGTAATGTTCGCTTTCGATGCCGATTTTCGCGATAAGCTCCGCGACAGTTTCACTCGGCACGGCGCCGACACCCAACCAGTATTCGATTCTATCCTTTTTAAGGACGAGCTGTTTGGCCGGGTCTTTTTCAATCGGGTCATAATGGCCTAACTTCTCGATAATTTTCCCGTCACGAGGCGTGCGGGTGTCGATAGCGTTAAGCCGGAAGAAAGGCTTGTGCCTTCTTCCCATTCTCATAAGTCTTAACTTCACTGCCATAATTATTTTCCTTTCCGTTTATAATTAATATTCCTTCCGACACAAAGTCATCAGGAAACACGTTTGCAATTTAAAGCGTAACCATTAATAAAAATCGCAAATAACGCCGAATCTATCCCTGCGTCCTGCGCGATTTTTTTTACCTGCTGGTCCGTGAGCAAATCGGCGTTTTTCAATTCCGATTCCGTCATTATCGCAACGGCCTTTCGCAACTGGCCGATTTCGATACTGGTCGGGCTTGCCAGCATAGCAATTTCCGCCGAGCCTTTGTTGTCCGCAAAAAGCGTTCTGAACTGTTTTCCGAAAGAATCGTCAGTTTTCTGAGCGACTTTTTCGAGAAACTGCTTCAGCGTTATTTTTTGCTCTACCGGTATCTTATTTTGCCCTTTCTTACGATTTTCTGTTTTCGCCGGGAACGCTGTTTTATCTTTTTGCCCCGGCTCATCATAGAGCCGATAGCGTCCATTCCGCCTCCGGAAAACAGGGCTTTGAAACCACCTAACGCTCCGCCTGATAAGGCTTTAAGCATATCCCTGCTTCGTTCAAAAGTCTTTACAAGTCCTGAGACATCGTGCTGGTCAGTGCCGGAGCCTGCGGCGATGCGCCTCCTGCGCGAGGGGCTAATTATATCGGGATTTTTTCTTTCCTCAAGTGTCATTGAGTGAATTATTGCCTCAATTTTTCCCATTTCTCCTTCATCAATGTCCATACCGGCCATTTTGCCGCTCATACCGGGCAGCATTTTGAGCATATCGGCCATACCGCCCATTTTCCGGACACTTTGCATCTGTTTTAGGAAATCGTCGAAGCCAAAGGTGCCTTTAGCCATTTTTTTCTGCATTTTCGCGGCTTCTTCAGCGTCAAACTGCTCCTGAGCCTTCTCAACCAGGCCGACGACATCGCCCATACCGAGAATTCGGCTTGCCATTCTGTCTGGGTGGAATTCTTCGAGTTTGTCTAATTTTTCGCCGACACCGATAAATTTTATTGGTTTTCCGGTAACGGCTTTGACACTTAATGCCGCTCCGCCTCTTGCGTCGCCATCGAGTTTTGTAAGGATAACGCCGTCAAGTTCAAGCCGTTGATTAAATTCCTTTGCGCTGTTGACGGCATCCTGGCCTGTCATCGCATCGCAGACTAAATAAATCTGATGGGGAGTGGTTGCTTTTGCGATGTTGGCAACCTCTGCCATCATTTCTTCATCTACGTGGAGTCTGCCGGCTGTATCCAGAATAACGGTGTCGTAGCCATTGTCTTTGGCGTGTTTTAAGGCGTTTTTTGCGACTTTAACGGAATTTTTTGAATCCGGCTCGCTGTAAACATCAATGTTTAACTGCTGACCGAGGATTATGAGCTGTTCGATAGCAGCCGGTCTCTGAAGGTCGTCTGCCACGAGGAGGGTTTTTTTGCCTTTTGAGACGATGTATTTGCCGAGTTTCGCGGCGGTTGTTGTTTTTCCGCTTCCCTGAAGACCTGCGAGCAGAATTACCGTTGGGCCGGGTGTAACAAAATAGATTTTCGAATCGACAGGCCCCATTAGTTTTGTCAACTCATCGTTGACGATTTTTATCATAACCTGTCCGGGCCGCAGGGCCTTTATGACTTCGGCGCCCATAGCGGCATCACGGACGTCTTTGCAGAACTGCTTTACGACGTGGTAATTTACATCCGCTTCGAGCAGGGCCTTGCGGACATCGTTCATAGCGTCTGAAACATTCGCTTCAGTTATCCTGCCGCGATTGGTCAGCACTCGAAAAACATTATTAAATTTTTCGGTTAAAGCATCAAACATATCTGTCAGTTATCAGAAACACGGTTATCGGTTCTTTGACGAGGGGGCAATTTTATAGAAATGGGCTATTTTTTGCAAGCGATTTTACTTAACCCGATGATTAAATTGAACTTGTGTGTTTTTCGCAGAGAAAAAACCCTGTAATTTCCTAATATGGATAGGTTATAGAGTTATTTGTAGAGAATTTTTATATAGTTTTTTTGGATTTTTCTTGACAAAAAACGGGATTATGATACAATACCACTTAGTATAAATAGAAGTATTTTAATAATGGAGCTGTGAAGATGAAGAAGTTAAGTGTTGCGTTTCTATTCGGTTTCTCCCTTTTTATTTTTACAACGGTAGTATATGCTCACGACGGTTCATGGGGCACCGAGGAAGACCCGTTAGATATTGATTGGATAGGCTCCGGTTCTGAGTTGCCATTGGATCATAATGACGCAGATCCGTTTAAAGGCTATGCAACGCTGACGGTGAGAAATATATGTGGTGAGGATTGGGGCGATTTCCATCTGAGACTCTTCAGCTTCTGGGGCAGCGATGTGGACTTTAAAGACACACCGGCTCCGGAGCTGTGGCTCAAGGAAGGTTATACATGGCAGAAATATGAAGATCTGACATGGTTAATTGACAATGATGCTCCGTACGGTGCCACGATGGATTTATTTTTCTATGATAGTCCAATCGAGGCTGGCGAAAAAGCGATAATCAAATTATATACTGACAACACAACACATTGCTGGCCGTCATTCCGGATATGTGTGTATCCAACACCCGTTCCAGAACCGGCGACAATGCTGCTGCTGGGTCTTGGCGCATTAGCTTTTATAAGAAGAAAATAGGGGAAGAAGATAGAAGTTTGAAGAACTGGTGAAGCGAAAAAGGGTAGGAAGAAGAAGCCTAACCCTTTTTTGTTGCGCTATTCTAATTATATGGTATCGAGCGAGTCCCTGATTTTCTCGTAGAACTCGGCGTATTTGTCCTTCTCCTTTGTTTTCCGGAAACTGATGGCCGACTCCGGATGCCTGTTAAGTATGCCTGTAACTATAAATGGGATCAAATAGCCCCATTCAAGCTCCTTCCGCATTGGAATCATATAATCCTCTATGACTTTCAAAATCGGCGTAAGGCTGAACTTGGGATTTTTCAGGAACCCCATAATCAATTCGAGTGGACAGTTGCCCGCGCCTCTTCCGATACCGTAGAGCGACGCGTCAACAAAATTGGCGTTGTGGATTATTGCCTCGATTGTATTTGCGAAGGCCAATTGCTGATTGTTATGGCAATGTATGCCGATTTCCTTGCTTGCCGGCAGATGCTGGCGGTAGAGCTTAACCATGTATTCAATCTGTTCACAGTAGAAGTATCCGTAACTGTCAACAACATAAACAACCTGGACAGGAGTTTTAGCAAGCTGGTCGAGCGCCTCGACGAGGTCTTTTTCAACCTCAGTAGATACTGCCATTATATTTACGGTGGTTTCATAGCCGAGGTCGTGGGCGATATTGAGCATAGCGATGGCCTTGTCGATGTCTTTTACATAAGTTGCAACGCGAATCATATCAACCGGACTCTGGTCCGCAGGTTTGAACTGCTGCTCCTTGACGCGATGCGCATCGACCATAATGGAGATTTTCATATTAGACTCGATGCCATCGGTAATCCTGTTGATTTTCTCATCGTCGCAGTATTTCCACGGGCCGTAATTGGTTTCCGGTGCCAGCACTTTGCTGGAACGATAACCCATTTCCATATAGTCGATACCTGCTTCTGAAAGCGCCTTATATGCGGCTCGGACAAATTCGTCCGTGAAATAGTGATTGTTAATCAGGCCTCCATCCCTGATGGTGCAGTCAAGAACCTTGATTTTTTCTCTGAACATTTTTTACCTCAAAATTTCTGTTTCAATAATATATCGATTGTTTCTTCAACAATTTTACGTTCCACCTGAATCGCGAATTGTCCGTTTTTGCACAGGACTTTTCCTGTTTTTTCAAGCAGCACAAAACGCGGCCATTTGCGGATGGCCTTTTTGTCTCTGCTGATTATATCAAGAATCCGCCGCTTAGTGATAGTTTTTGGTATTTTCAAACTGATATTTAATTTCCCAAATAGTTTTTTAAGCGTTTCGAGCCTTTCTTTGCCGCCTAACCTGAGTTTTTGCTCGATAATATTTGCAGCGATAATTCCTATAGCGACTGCCTGGCCGTGCAGAAGTTTGTAATTGCTCGCCGACTCAATTGCGTGGCCGATTGTATGGCCGTAATTTAATATTCGCCTTTTATTTTTTTCATAAGGGTCGTCTTCGACAACGGCGGCTTTTATCTTACAATTTTTTACAGCGATATATTCAAGAGGTTTATATTTTCTTTCGAGAATGCCTTTCAGATTTTTTTGCAGATAAACGAAATACTTTTCGTCCGCAATCAGCGAATGTTTTATTGATTCGACAAGACCCGTGTTAAATTGTTTTTCATCGAGAGTCCTTAATGTGCTTACATCAATGAAAACAGCGGCGGGATTTTTAAATACGCCAAACGCGTTTTTGCTGACGGAAGAATCGACGCCCGTTTTTCCGCCTATGGCGGAATCCGCCTGCGCAACCGTTGTTGTCGGTATTTGAATTACCGGGACGCCTCTTTTGTATATGGCGGCGACGAAGCCCGCGATATCGCCGACGGTACCGCCGCCAAGAGCGATTATGGCGCAATCCCTACCGAGAGCCTTTTTCTCCATTGTTTCGATGATTTTTGTAACAGTCTTTATATTTTTTGATTTTTCGCCGGCAGGAGTAATTACGTATCGCGGCAAATGTTCTTTGCGGCTCGACTGAGCTCGCCGAAGTCCGAGCAAATTCTTAAAATGTTTTGTTTTGGCGACATTCGAATCTGTAATTAAAAACAACTCTTTTTTCGGCAGGAGTTTTTTAATATTCGAAAGCACCGACGGCAAAAATCCGGCGCCGATAGTTATCGTATAACTGCCTTTGGAACAAGCCGGAATTTTAACATTAATTTTCTGCATAAGGGGATATAAAGAAAAAACTAAAACACGATTTCGACCGAGATGTCATAATTTTTCAATTTCTCTCTGCCATTAAGGTCTTTCAGTTCAACCAGAAAAGCAATGCCTGCTACATTTCCTCCGATTTTTTCGATGAGGCTGCAGGCAGCGGCCATAGTTCCGCCGGTAGCCAGTAAGTCGTCAACCATCAGCACATTTGCACCCTTTTTGACGGCATCACTGTGGACCTGGATAGTATCTTTTCCATATTCAAGGCCGTAAGTTGCCGATTCTGTTTTATACGGGAGCTTGCCTTTTTTGCGAATAGGCACAAAACCGGCGCCGATCCTTGCGGCAACAGCGGCACCGAAGATGAAACCTCTTGCTTCAACCGCAGCGACATAATCGATTTTTTTATCTTTATACCTATCCGATATAATTTCGATGGCCGCGGAAAAGGCATCTTTGTCGGCTAATAACGGTGTAATATCCCTGAACAGGATGCCCTTTTTCGGCCAGTCGGGGATACTGCGCATATATTCTGTCAGATTTAATTTGCTCTTTTCCAATTTACCATCGATTTTAATCGCTGCTTACAAGCTCGTTAAGCTGTTTTAAGGCGCCTTGCTGAAGCTGTCTTACTCTCTCACGAGTCAGTCCAAGTTTAGCACCAATCTGCTTCAAAGTCAACGGTTCTGTTCCGTTGATTCCGAATCGCAGTTTGAGCACCTGAGCTTCTCTTTCATCGAGCCTGTCGAGCAATTTGACGGTCTTTTGCAGCTCTTCGGCGTTTGTCAATTCATCGCCTGGAAGCTGATAGGATGCGGGAGGCATTGTTTCATCACTGCTCTGATTTGTATGTTTGGGTTCTGCCTGAAGGGGTGTGTTTGTGGAATCGACAATTTCTTTTATAGCGGTTACTTTTTTAACCGGCAGTTTCATTTCCGCGGCTATCTGCTCAACGGAAGGGGCGTCTGAAAGGTTTGACTGCAGGTCCGCGACGACCTGTCTGTAGTGATTGACAAGCTCAACCATATATGTCGGAACGGATATCGGGCCGCAGTCAAGCAGCAGCGCTCGCTTAATGCACTGCTTTATCCACCAGGCGGCGTAAGTGCTGAAGCGGACGCCGACAGTAGGGTCGAAAGAATCAATCGCGCGGATAAGTCCCAGATTGCCTTCCTCGATAAGGTCGGCCAGCGGCAGTTTGCCTGTGGCGAATCTTTTTGCGATACTGACGACCAATCTAAGATTGCTTCTTACGAGCTGGTCCCTGGCCAGCGGGTCATCGTGGTCTATAATCTGCTGAGCAAGCTCGCATTCCTGCTGCCAGGTCAAAAGCGGCGCAGCGTCAATTTCAGTCAGGTAATCCTTTATAGTCTCGTCGAACACTATCATTTTCAGCTCCTATTTATAGGACTTTAACTACAGATTTCTTTCCGGTGGTAATATCGTCTAAAATCAGGAGTCTGTTAAGAAACAAAAAGGCCGTCCGGATAAAATCAGGACGGCCTTTTAAGCATTTGAATTGCTGTTTATTCGGTTTTTTCGGTGCTGCCTTCCGGTTCCTGCGGGGTGTCAATCGGCGGGATTTGAAGGCCGTCCGAGTCGCTTTTTCTCGGCTGCAAATCGACGGGCTGCGGCTGTGATTTTTCAGCGGAATGTTTCTGGTCCTCTTCAGCCCATTTAACCCTTCGCATAGACAGGCCGATTTTTCTCGAATCGCTGTCAACCCTGAGGATTTTTACCTCGACTTCCTGTGCAGGCTTTACGATGTCCTGCGGGCTGTCGATTTTATGGTCGGCTATTTCAGAGATGTGGAGCAGTCCTTCAAGGTCGGGCTCAAGCTCGACAAAGACACCGAAATTGGTTATTTTCGTAACAGTTCCCTTGACGATTTGACCCGGCAGATATTTTTCCGGTATGGCGTGCACCCAGGGGTCTTCGGTAAGCTGCTTTATGCCCAGCGATATTCGCTGTTTTTCCTCGTCAACTTCAAGGACGACACATTTTACCATTTGTTCCTTCTGCAGTGCTTCTCCGGGATGGTTGTATTTTTTCGTCCAGCTTATGTCGGATATGTGAATCAGGCCGTCAATGCCCGGCTCGATTTCGACAAAAGCGCCGTAATTTGTAAGACTTGTAACCTTTACGGTAACGATGGTTCCCGCCGGATATTTCTGCGAAGCAACCGTCCATGGATTAGTTTCAAGCTGCTTGATGCCGAGCGATATTTCCTGTTTTTCCCTGTTGACTTCGAGGATGATGACCGTTACTTCATCACCGACTTTATAGAGGTCGCCGGGGTAATTAATCTTCTTCGTCCAGCTCATTTCACTTATATGGACAAGACCTTCGACGCCTTCTTCAAGCCTTACAAAGATGCCGTAGTTCATAACATTTACTACAGCGCCTTTTGTTTTTGCGCCGATCGGGTATCGTGTCTCGATGGTTTCCCATGGGCTTTGAGTTTTCTGTTTCAGGCCGAGAGAAACTTTTTCATTTTCCTTATCGACGCCGATAACAACACATTCGATTTCCTCATCAAGCCGGACGACTTCCGACGGATGTGAAACTCTTCCCCAGCTTAAATCGGATATGTGCAGCAGGCCGTCGAGACCGCCGAGGTCAACAAATACACCAAAGTCGGCGATGTTCTTGACGATACCTTTTCTTGTCTTTCCGACCTCTATTTCTGCGAGCAGTTTTTCCTTGCCAGCGGCCCTTGCCTTTTCGATGATTTTTCTTCTTGAGACGACGATGTTTTTATTTTCAGTGTCTATTTTCAGTATTTCGCACTCAACGGTCTGGCCGATAAACCTGCTTATGTCGCCGGGCTTTCTGATGTCCACCTGCGAAGCGGGCAGGAAAACAGGCACGCCGATATCGACGAGCAGGCCGCCCTTGATTCTCCGAACAACAGCGCCTTTTACAATGTCTCCTTCCTTTTTCGTGGAGACGATACGCTCCCAGCCCCTTATCCGATCGGCTTTTCTTTTGCTCAGCAGAATAAGTCCGCCGGAATCGACTTCCTCAATAAGCACTTCTATTTCATTGCCCGGCTGAACTTCCTGCGGGTCGTCAAATTCCGAAATGTCAACAACGCCTTCGCTTTTTAAGCCGATTTCGAGGATTACATCGCTGCCGATTTGCTGAAGGATTCTTCCGCTCAGGATATTTCCCGGCGAGAGAACATCGACCTTCTTTTCAATCGCTTCCGATAAGAGTTTGCTTTCCGTCTCCCCAAAAAGCTCATTTACCTTAGAGTCAAGTTCCTCAGGAGTAAACCCCAGTTTACTAACAATATTTCTGTCAACCATAAAACCTTCTTTCTTTTTGTGGAGTACTTTAATCGGCTGACGCGTCCTCCACATCCGCTTTAAACGCATCAGCACTCATTTAAACAAACGACATAAAAACGCATTGACCATACCAGCCAATGCGTATCTTTCCCTGAGCAGCAATGTCTGTTATCTTTTCTTTTTTCTGGTGTCAAACCTCCGGAGATTTTCAATAAAGTCGTCGATAATCCATTGCGGCGTAGAAGCACCAGCCGTTACGCCTGCGGTATTATTGCCAAAGAGAGTACTTTTATCAAGTTCTTTGTAGTTTTGCAAGTGAAAGGTTTTAGGATTGTATTTTTTACATAACTCAGCGAGTTTTCTGGTATTTGCGCTATGCAGGCCGCCGAGGATGAACATAATATCAACCTGTTTGCATAACTGGACAGCGCAGGTCTGCCTTTTAATGGCCTCTTTGCAGAGTGTATTTATTATTTTCAGCTCAGAAAAGCTGGTTTTGGCGATTTGGGCTATCATTTCAGCGAAATGTTCGGGGCTCTGGGTGGTTTGGCAGATGATGCCAAATTTGCGATTTTTGCCGAGGTTATTGATGTCGGTTTTGTTTCCTACCACGCATATATCCGGTGCAGAGCCGAGAACGGCCTGGACTTCAGGATGTCCTTTATCGCCGATAATGACAACTTTGTATCCCTGCTCGTAGAGCATTTTGGCGATTTTTTGCACTCTTTTTACGAGCACACAGGTGGCATCGACGATACAGAGGCCTTTTTTCCGGATTTGTTTGAGCTGCTGCCGGCCGGCGCAGTGCGAACGAATGATAACGGTGCCTTTTAGAATCTGTTCAATATTTTCAGTAATTTTGAGTCCTGCCCTGGCCAGCTGCCTGACGACGTCTTTATTGTGGATGATTTCGCCGAGGCTATAGACGTTTTTTCTTTTCTTCAGCGTTTGCTGGGCGATTTTTATGGCGTTTCTGACTCCCGGACAGAACCCGCAGCCTTGCGCAACTATGACTTTCATCCCGTTAGACCTCCTTTCTCTGTTAAACAGAATAGAATATTCCAGCTTTTCATCATAATTAAATAACGAGATAAATTTAAACCAGGTCTAACGGGATTCATTTTTTATCATCCTCATAATTAAAGGGTTTTCTTCCGATCTTCAATTTAAGTTCGGTTTGCATACCCCGGAGAATTCTGGTCAGATGTTTGGCAAATTTCCTGTCGCCCATCTCAACGATAGTCTGCGGCGGTATAGATTTTCCGTAAACAACAAAGACTTTATAGGGTCTGTAAAATTTTCTGTGTCTCGGCCAGCTCTCAAACCCGCCGTCGATAACCGACGGGATAATAGGCACATTTGCCCTGCGGGCCAAAAGGCAAAAGCCCGGCTTTATTTCCGCGATTTTTCCGTCGCTTGTTCGTGTGCCCTCAGGATACAGGACAAGACCGAAATTGTCTTCGAGTTTTTCGAGAAAGGTTTTCATGGCGGCTATGTCGGCCTGTCCTCTTTTTATTGGTATGACATTAAACGAGTGGACGAATTTGCCGAAAAAAGGGATTTCAAAAAGTGTGTCTCTGGCGACGTAGCATAACTGCCGGTGTATCGGAGTGGCGTTGAACATCGGGTCAAGAAAACTCTGGTGATTGGATATCAGCAGAAAACCGCCCTTTTTGGGAATATTTACAAGACCGGACGTAGTGGGCTGAAAGAACAGGACGCAGAAAAACCTGCACGCCCAGCACCAGGTGAAATACCAGGCATAGCTGATAATTTTTTTAGCTGTTTTTATTAATGGTTTTAAGGATTTCATTTACGGTCTGCTCAAGCGTAAGGTTCGTATTATCTATAATTATAGCGTCCTTGGCCGGCACGAGAGGGCCGGTGTTCCTGTTTTTGTCGGCGGTGTCTCTGATTTCAATTTCTTTGCGGAGTTTTGTCAGGTCAACTTTAAGACCTTTTTCGGTTAGCTCTTCGGCCCGTCTTTTTGTCCGCCGGGCAGAGTCGGCGGTAAGAAAGAATTTATAATCTGCGTCCGGAAAGACAACAGTCCCCTGGTCTCTGCCTTCGGTTACGATTTTTTGATATTTTTGAGCGAAATTTTGCTGCATTTTTACGAGCCTGCTGCGCAAGGACGGCTGCGATGCTATAAATCGCACGTTTTCCGTAACTTTCGGGTCTCTTATTTGTTCGGTAACATCTTTGTTGTTTATTTTTACAGCCATTTGGTTGTTTGTGATTTCAAATTTGAAATCAGTGCTGTCGATTAACTTTTCGACAGTTTCAACATTGGCCGGGTCTAACTGGTTTTGCATAGCGGCGAGGGTTACGGCTCTATACATTGCGCCGGTATCGAGAAAGGCGGCGTCGATTTTTTCGGCGAGCAGTCTTGCTGTCGTGCTTTTTCCGCTTCCCGCGGGGCCGTCAATTGTGATTATCAGTTTAGGCATTTACCCCCACACCAATGTAAAATTTTCGAATGCTTTTTTAATAAAAATGTCCATTGTCATTTTTTACCTCAATACTTTCCCCTACGCCAAGACATTGGTGTGGGGGTTTATTTTGTAACTCTTATGGCTACAATACTTGTATCATCTGCCTGGCGTGCAAGGCCGATAAAGCGTCTTCTATAAGCAAGTATATAATTAACAATCTGCTGGGCTGTGCCGTCTGCGTATTGTCTGAAGGTTTTATAGAGGTTCTGCACTCCCCAGGTTTTCTCGCTGAAGTTAACGGCGTCGATGAGGCCGTCAGTGTAAAACAACAGACGGTCATCAGCTTTAAGCTCAATTGTTTCTATTTCGTAAACGGCATTTTTTAAGACGCCGAACACGAGTCCTCCTTTTTTCAGTTCTCGTATTTTACCGCCTCTGAGCAGCAGAGCTGGTTCATGGCCGCAGTTGCAGTAAGTGATGGTTTTTGCTTTTGTGTTGATAATCGCGTAGAACAAGGTGATAAATTCCCCGTCTCTGCATTCATAGCAGGCAGTAGCATTGAGTTTCTGGATGATTTCCGCGAGGGTATGTCTTTTGTGTCCGCCGTCGGCGTAAGCGCGTATCATACCTCTGAAAGAGCTCATCATAAGAGCGGCCGGAATTCCCTTTCCAATTACATCGGCTATGGCAACGACAAGATTGTCTTCATCGAGCTTTATAAAGTCGTAAAGGTCTCCGCCGATGCCGAAGCAGGGTTTATATACGGCAGCAATATCAAGCGGCGGCATTTTCGGGGCGGTCTGCGGTATCATTCTTCTCTGAATAATGCCTGCCAGTCTCACCTGCTCTGCCATCTGTGCGCCCTGCAGAGCTCTTGCGTAGTTTTTTGCGTTGGTAATCGCCACGGCGCACTGCGAAGCTACCGACCTTGCAAGAGAGATATCACTTTCCGTAAAACCGCCGTATGTCGGCCTATACAGCCGCAGCACACCGACGGGTTTATTTTTGAATTCCATTTTTACGGTAAGCTGACTGACAATGCCTTCTTTTTTCGAGGCTTGTTTATACTTTACGCGGTCATCGTCCCCCATATTGTCTATGACGACGGCCTGGCCTGCGAAAGCGGCTTTGATAACGGGGTCGTCCTTTGTTACGGGGCCTTTGTTCCTGTATTCTTCGCTCAGGCCGAAGGTGCTTCTCATTTTCAATTCGCCAGTTTCGTCGTCTAAAAGTCTTATTGAGCAGGCCGAGACGCCGGTAATTTCTACAGCGGCCCTTGCGAGTTTATCCAGCACTTCTGTGAGCGCAAAACCGCCGGCCACCAGCGTTGTGAGCTGATAAATCTGCTCTTCCCTTTTTGTTGATTTATCTAAAATTTTCATTTTAATCTCTCTGCCATATACATCGCGGCAATATCTAAAGTTTCACTATTATAACGATTTTAAGATATTTTTGAACTGCGAATATCTTATTATTTTTTGGTAATTTTCCCCGATGGACTGGCGGATATCTATACGATTGCCAAAAGAGGTTGTTCATATTATACTAAAGCAAAAGGAAAAATCAATGGCTTGTTTAGCAAAACACATATTTTTTTGCGGCAGGGTGCAGGGCGTCGGCTTTCGCTTCACGGCAAGAGAGGTGGCCCATCGCTATGAGCTGACGGGCTTTGTCCGCAATACCACCGATGGCAAAGTCGAATTGCTGCTTCAGGGCGACCAGCAGGATATCGATAATTGTATCGACGATTTGCAGCAGACCTTTTCAGTGAGGGATGTTCAGATAGAACATGCCCAGTTTGACCCGTCTTATGAGAGTTTTGAGATAACCTTCTAACGAATCCGCTATAAGTGGACAAAAGATTTCAATACTCGATGATTTTCTTTCGCTGCTGCTTAAGAAGACTTCTCGTTTTTTTGGATTTTAATCTTTTTTCAACAGCGGTAAATGTTGGTTTTGTGGGCCTTCTTGTTTTCGGTTTTTTAAGTGCGTTTTCTAAAAGAATCGTCAGTTTCTCAACGGCATAATCACGGTTTGCCTTTTGAGTCCTGAACTTCTGGCTTTCTACAATCAGCCTGTTATCTTTTGTCAATCGAGACCTGAGTTTTTTGAGGATGATTTCCTTTTGCTCGCTGTTTAAACAGAAGCAGTTTTCAATATCGAGGATAACGGCGACTTTGGTATTGAGTTTATTTATATTCTGTCCGCCGGGGCCGGAACTTCGGCTGGCCTTGAATACAAGCTCACTTTGGGGTATTTGGATTTTTTTGTTCATTATTGTTCATCGGCGGCTGGTGAACCAGCAGGCATACCAGTCTTCTTGAGGTCAGGATTTGTCCGGCTGCGAAGAGCTGGAAACAGTATTCGCCGGGGTGGCTGAAAACAAGACCCTCGAAGACCATTACAATTGATGCGATGCTTTTCACATCCGGGAATTTAACGGCAGCTTTTTGCCGGACGATAATTTTTTCATCGTTCTGCTCATCGATAAGCCGGACTTCAATTTCGGTTGTGTCGCGGCCGTTGGTCATTTCAGCGAAGAAAAACAGCCGCGGAAATCTCATCGGGTATTGCGGTGCTAAAATTCTGTCTATTATTCCAATTACGCTTGAGGTTTTAGTCGGCGCATCGAGCAGCACCCGTTCGCAAACTATAGTCGATAGAACAACCGGCGGAATTTGATCCATAGTTTTATCCTTTAAAATTAACGCGCCCGGCAGGACTCGAACCTGCAACCTACGGATTCGAAGTCCGCAACTCTATCCAATTGAGCTACGGGCGCAGGACTTAACTTTCGAATTAAAACAATTTACCGCAGAAATGGTAGAAATACAATAGTTTGTTTAGTCGATAAAATGAAGTAAGGAAGTAAAGAGGTAAAGAAGTAAGGAAAACAGGCAAAGCCGTTCCTTACTTCCTTAAATCCTTACTTCCTTATTTCCTGCCTATTCGAGATGAACAACGCCGCGTTTTGAATCGGCATCGAGACTTGCCTTTTTAATTGTGTCGTAAAGCTGTTTTGGCCTGCGGACTTTTTCAAACCTGAATTCAGGGTCGCTCTTGTCAGTCGTAATCAGCACAACCGTGCCTATGCCGACCAGGGAATCGGAAAAACTCTGGGATAAACGCAGGTCGATTACGCGGAACATATCAATATTGTCTATTTGCTTTGCAAAAATGCCCCTTGCCCACTCGACCCTGTCGGCAGTTACCCGGTAGCGAATATTTTTAAGTTTGATAATTTTACAGAAAAGAACCAGCAGCGCCGCGGCTATTATTGAAATTCCTATAATGGTTCTGTATTTTTCCGTAAGGGCAATTGCGTTTGCGGAAAGTTTGAAATCTGTAAGCATTTTATTTACCGGCCAGAACGCCAGAAAATACATAACGATAAGTAAAAAAGCCGTTTTAAGAAAACTGCAGGTAAGTACCCATATCGAAGGCGAGGCCTCAAAGAGAGGTTCTGCTTTTTCTGCATTCTTTTGTTCAGGATTTTGGGCAGGCGATTTGACGGGCCGATTCAGGAATTCGCCGCAGTAGCGGCACTTTATCGCCGCGGCCATAATCATCTCGGCACAATAGGGACATTGTTTTGTGCCCTGCGGCAAACCAGCGCCTGATGGATAATTTTCAGACATACTCAGCCTAAGAATTTATAGTGCTCTGCTGCTCGGAGACAGGATTATGGTCATAATCAATTTCCTTGACGGTATGCTGCGGCTTGTCCGGCTCGGCAGATTGCTCATCGTCCTGCATATCGGAGAAACCTGCTTTTTTATCGGCTTCCATCTGCTGACGCAGACGTTCATATTCCTCGATAGTCATCAAAACTTCGCGGGCCTGGCTGCCCTTATATTCGCCGAGAATGCCGGAAGCCGCCATACCCTCGATTATCCTGCTTGCGCGGGCATAGCCGATGCTCAGTCTTCTCTGCAGCAGCGAAACACTGCCGCGCTGCGATTCGAGAATAACTCGGACAGCTCCGTCAAAAAGCTCATCCTTGCTTGCTTCGCCGGCGTCCAACCTGTTGAGCTGCATAAGCTCAGGATGGAACTGAGGCTCGGCCTGTTCAGTTAGATGCTGAACGACTTTTCGGACTTCTGTATCATCGACATAGGCTCCCTGTGCGCGGACAAGGTCGCTTGTGCCGGGCTTGAGGAACAGCATATCGCCCTGGCCGAGCAGCGTTTCGGCGCCGTTCTGGTCGAGAACGATTCTGCTGTCCAGCCTCGTCGCAACGCGAAAACTTACCCTGCTGGGCAGGTTTGCCTTGATAAGACCGGTTACTACCGTTGCCTGCGGCCGCTGAGTCGCAAGGACTATATGAATACCTACCGCTCGGCTCTTTTGAGCGATGCGGACGATATAACTTTCAATCTCCTTCGAGGAGGTCATCATCAAATCAGCAAGCTCATCAACGACAATGACATAGTAAGGAAGCTTTTTCGGAATTCTCGCCTCTTCATCGGGGCTTTGCGGATTGAATCTGCGGACGATTTCATCTATGCCGAGAGCGTTATAACCTGCGATATTTTTTACGCCGGCCTCGGCAAACAGGGCGTATCTTTCATCCATCTTTATAGTGGCCCAATCGAATATCTGCTCAGCCTTGCTGACTTCAGTAATTATCGGGGCCATCAGGTGAGGTATTTTTGAAAAGGCCGTCATCTCGACCATCTTCGGGTCAACAAGAACGAGCTTTACTTCATCAGGACGTTTTGTCAGCATAATGCTCACGATAATGCTGTTAATAAAGACACTTTTTCCGGAACCTGTTGTGCCGGCAATCAGCAGATGAGGCATATCGGTCAGGTCGGAAACGATTGCCTGTCCGGAAGAATCCTTGCCTAAAAATAAAGGTATCTCCATCCTCTTGTATGAATCGCCTGCCCGGACGATGAGGTCTTTTATTCGGACAGTTTCCTTCTGGCTGTTCGGCACTTCAATGCCGATTGTATGTCTGCCGGGCAGCGGAGCGACTACGCGAACGGCAGGCGCTCCCAGCGCTCTGGCAATATCGTTCGCCAGATTTGATATCTGACTTACCTTTACGCCGGCGGCAAGGGCAAGCTCGAACATCGTTATTGTCGGGCCCGGCTCTGAACCGGTAACGTGAGCCTCTATGCCGAACTCGTTCAATACCTGCTCAAGAGCCGCCGATTTCGCCCTGATAATTTTTTCCTGCACAGAACCAAAACTGTGCTCCGGCTCAGTCAAAAGCTCAAGACCGGGGAGCTGATAATTATCAAAGTTCTCAGACTCGTAAATCGACTCCGACGGCTGGGCCGGTTTTTCGACCGCGGCAGGTGTCTTTTCAAGATGCACCTCAATTGCTTCGTCGGCTTTTGCAACAGGAGAAGATTGCTGCTGCTCTATGTGCTGTGCTTCCTGGGCCATAAGTTCTGCGACCGTGGCAGCAGGCTTCCTTATGCTGAGTTTGCGCCATATTTCACTAAGCCTGTGTGAATGCTGTCTTGCCGTGAACCAGGCAGGCATAAATATGCCGAAGGTTCGCGTCAGTAAAGCGCCGCACAGATGCAGCAGATACATCACAAATGAGTCGGCAAGCAGAATCGCCCCGACTATAAGACCGCTTAAAACAATTATTACGGAACCGAGGAGTGAAAATTTTTCCCTAAGAAATAAAATTGTCGCGCTTCCGAGTATGCCGCCGCTGCCGGTCGGAAAAGAATCCGCGGGAAAGGGACGAAACATATAAATTATGGATGAGATTGCGGCAGTAACCAGAATAAGGCCGACGAGACGGAGAATTATCTGGCTTGTTTCCTTATTGCTCAGTTTCCAGATAATAAAAATACCTAAGGCAATCAGCGGCACAAAGACGCCGGGGCCGACATAATACATCAAATAGTATGCGCAAAATGCTCCTGCCGGGCCGCACCAGTTGGCGGCAGGATGATTATTTGGCCAGACGTGACTGCTTGGGAAATCACCTATATTGAAACTGGCACAACTGAAAAATAACATCACTACCGCCGCAAGGGCAAAAACCAGAAGGGCGGTTCTGCTCATTTTACTCTTTTTAGATTTCAACTTCGCACCTCAGCAAGGTTTTACGAAAAGTCCTATAAAAAACGAAATTTAACATTGCAAATACGATATGCAAGCATTTGTTGCATAAGATATTATCGGCCAATGGAAACGTAATTCTGCAGTTTTAAACCGGTCTGTGTTTGCCTGAGGAAATACCAATCAGAGCCGAAAAAGCAAATAACAGAACGGTTGAAGGTTCGGGATTGATATAGAAATCCAGCCTTACCCCTTTAAAGGTGCCGGTGTCGGCATATATCCAGTCTTTAACCCTGACCTGCCAGGTTCCGTAGCTTTGCTCACCATAAAAATCAGTCAGACTGCCCGGACCGTTTGGGCGAAACAGGCCGCAATATGGACTCTTGCCGCTGTCGATGCTGATGGGACTTTCAGCGTCAAAAACCGTCCAGTAGAAGTTTTGCCTGTTGGGTTCAAACATACGGCCGCCGTCTATATCGTAATCGTAGCTGTTGATACAGACCTCGGTGCCGGCAGGACTTTTAAGATAAATCTGCAGGTCGCAGATGCTTGTATGCTCTATATTCAGCGCTAAATCTATATTGAGGACTTTGCCGGTTATCGGCACGAAGATATTTTCCACCACCTCGATGTTCTTCAGATTCGGGTCGCCGAACGGTTTGTTGATGCTCCTGCCGAAAGAATAATAACCTTCTGCTGAAGCCGAATATTGAAAAATACAGATAATTACCCCCGCCGCCGCCCACAGACGTAATATCCTGCTGTGATTGTCCATTGAGTGTATTATAGGACTTCTCGGCCCCAATGCAATGAAAAAACGGGTTATTCACCGATGATTTTGACGAGGACGCGTTTTTTCCGTCTGCCGTCGAATTCGCCGTAAAATATCTGCTCCCACGGACCAAAATCGAGCTTGGCTCCCGTTACGGCAACGATAACTTCTCTGCCCATAATTGTCCGCTTTAAATGGGCGTCGCCGTTATCCTCGGCAGTATTATGACGATACTGTGAATATGGTTTTTCAGGAGCGAGTTTTTCCAGCCAGGTTTCAAAATCCTGATGAAGCCCCGATTCGTCATCATTGATAAAAACACTTGCGGTTATATGCATTGCGTTGACAAGGCATAAGCCTTCTTTTATACCGCTTTCGACGAGACTTTCTTCCACCTGTTGTGTGATATTGATAAACTGCCGCCTTGTCGGCGTGTTGAAATAAAGTTCCTTTTTATAGCTTTTCATAATAGTTTTTTGTAAACCTCTTCGATTTTATCAACCATAGTTTTTGGCGAGAATTTTTCTTTGACGAATTCTCTGCCGGTTGAGCAGATTTTCATTCGCAATCAGTTTCGCACAAGCTTGCGCCAACTGCCCGATTCGCTGTTTATCCTTAGAAACCGAGCATGGCGGCAGTGTTTTATCTTATTTTGGCAATACATTAACGATCACTCTTTTATACCTTGATAATTGAGGCTTACCTTTGTCTGTAACTCTCAAAATAAAATGAATAGTTTCGTTTTTTTCAACCTCAGGAGCTATCACGTAAACCGCACGCGCATTCTCCGCTCCACCAATTTGTATCAATTTTTTATATGAACCAGCCTCTGGATAGTTAAACCATAGATAACTGAGACTATCTCCATCAGGATCGGTAGAGCCGCTGGCATCCAAACCAAAGCCCTCTCCTGATTTTACAGTTATTTCTTCGGGATGCCTTAATACAGGAACTGGTGGATGATTGGCTGCCTGATATGATTTTGTACACCAATCCATTCGGGCGGCAAAATCATTTTGAAAGTCATCTCGCCAACGCCACAAAGTCACTTTATTATCGGTGAAGGAAACCGTGTCCTTTCGAACCGCTCGTCCATATTCATTATAACTATATGGGGTGTAGCTATCAATTGCATTTGTCCATATTTCCCTTGTCTCGGGTTCAAATGGAACACCCGATTCTCCTTTCTTAAGCGTAGCAAAATCTGGCTTGTACAGTTCGTAACGACCACCCCAACCTCCCCAGTCAGGATGCTCTGCTTCATTTAGTCCGTTAGGTATTAACGACAACCATGATGGCGTATCGCCCTCCATCCCCCAGGCTACATCAGGATATGCTGCGCCAAGAGGACCGTGCCCCTGCTGAATGTTTTGTGCCAGCCAATTATTGCTAATCTCATCATTGTTTATACCTTTCACAAAACTATTAATTGCATTCCATGTTGCGCTTCCGTAATCATCGCCCGGACTAACAATGTAAAACAAGTCGGGGAAATTATTTCTAAGCCATATTCCGCTGTCATCCTGGTCGGAAATTGTATAAACTCTGAGTTTTGCAATTAATTTTTTAGCTTCCGCCTCTGTTTTTGTATTTTTAATTTTATAAAGTGCCTGTGCCAGGGTATTCGCACCTCCCCAGACAGATATCCATAATGGACGCTCATCTTTTTCTTCAAGTACTTTTATAATCCAGTCCGAACCTTGTGAATCATTTCCATCGCCAACGCCCTGCATTCCATATTTTGCTATGCCTTGTTTTACTTTCATTAAAAGCGCTTCAGTTTCAGGAAAACCAGCTTCATGTTTCTTAAGGTTTGGCTGTACTTTGCCATAGGCTTGGATTATTTTTTTAATGGATTCAGGATCAACCCTTGTTCTATGCCAACAAGAAGTTGTTGCAACCAAGCCTTTTATATCAATTTCATTAGAATATAAAAGTAAACGAATCAAAGATTGTGTATCGTCCGGGTCAGCTTCAATATCGGTTAGGATAATTACTCTGTTTATTTGATTTGCTTGAGCGCAAAGAGATTGGGTAAATAGTATCAATAAAAAAACAATTAAAGAAAAAATAGTTCTCATATTACTTATGCTCCTAAGTTCTGAATTAGTTAATTAAACAAATATCGAAATTATTAAAAATCAATTCAATTATGATTTATCAATTTGTAGACCTCTTCAATTTTATCGACCATAGTTTTTGGCGAGAATTTTTCTTTGACGGATTCTCTGCCGGCTCGGCCGAGTTTCATTCGCAGATTTTCATTTGCAATCAATTCCGCACAAACTTGCGTCAACTGCTCGACATTCTCCGGCTCAACGAGCCTGCCTGTATCAGGGTTTACAACTTCCGCGGCGCCATCGATATCGAAACTTATCACAGGTCTGCCGCAAGCAAGCGCCTGCGGCAGAACTCTTGCCAAACCTTCCCGTAGAGAACAATGAACTAAAATATCTGAGGACTGAACTACAAGCGGCATCTGCTCAACAGGCAAAAGACCTGTGAACCTGAATTTATCGGATAAATCTGAATCGGCGATTTGTTTTTGTAATTGCTCTTTCAAAATGCCGTCGCCGACAAAAAGCCAGATTACGTTTTCGAAACGTCCTGCAAGTTCCCTGGCTGATTCGATTATATATTTATGCCCCTTTAAATGAAACAGTCTCGCGACAGTTACAAGAACAATAGCATTTTCAGGAATATCATATTTTTTGCGGAAATCGGTTCGCACTTTAGCTGTAATCGGATTCAAAAATTGTTCTTCTTCTATGGCCGAATAGGCGGTTGTATATTGCTCGGGTCTGCCTATTCCCGCAGCAAGACTTTTTTCTGTCATCGCATCGGCGACGCAAATAAAAGCGTCTGTTTTTTTCGCTGCCGCTCTTTCAACGGCTATATAAAATTTATTAAGCAGCTCGTTTTGATACTTGTGAAAAGACAGGCCGTGGACTGAATGGACTATTTTAGGACGGTTCTTTAAATTATAAGCAGCAAATCTGCCGAGGATTCCCGCTTTTGCTGAATGCGTATGAACTATGTCAGGCTGAATTTCCGCCAGCAGTTTTTTTATTTTGTTATAAGCGCAAACATCATAAATCGGATTAATTTGCCGCCGTATCGAATCAATGACGATAGTTTTGTATTTTTGGTTTTTGGTTTGTTCGAAAAGTTCGCCTTCAGGGCCTAAAGCAGGGCCGGTGATTAAAGTTACATCGTGTCCGCGGGCGGCAAGCTCTTTGCAGGTGATTAGCGTATTTTCCTGCGCTCCGCCGAGAATCAGTCTTGTTATTATGTGCACTATCTTCATAAATAAATTGAAAATTGAGGTTCAAAATGGCCCGCGTCCGCGTGAGTCATTGTGTAGCTTCCTCTCGATTGTTAGTCTCCCATTTGTATACACATCGCTTACCGTCTTCAAGCCAACTGGCTTCACGGGTGTCATAATCGTAGCGAAAGCCTTTTCTGTCCGCCAATATCCATGAATATTGATACAGTGCCTCGCCAATGACACCTAGAACAAATGGTGTGGCCAAGAGCCAAAGGAGGGGAGTCTGAAAGGTACCAACAATTCCTCTGTACACAAGGTAAGCGATTATGCCCAAGAGGAGCAGAAGGCCAATGAAACCTAACAGCTCAGCAATGCAATGAAGCTTATACCCAAGAGGCGTACACTTCTGCTTGCCAATACGCTGGCTCTCGTTATCCCACATTGGGTAGATGAATAACATATTCGTGACCTAACTACCGTTTATATGGTTTCCAGATAATACGCTTTGTCATTTTATTCTACAATTAGTACTTAATCCACATTAAACAAAGGCCTGTTGCCGGTGCTATTGGTCCGGCGGCTGAACGGCTTTTTGCCTCAAGTATTTTTTCGATTTTGTCCGGCTGCCAGTGGCCTCGGCCTATTTCAACGAGCGTGCCGACAATATTTCTTACCATATTATATAAAAAACCGTTCGCTTCAACCTCAATATATATCCATTCGCCATTTTGCGATACATCGCAGCGAAAAATCGTCCTTATTGAGCTTGAGCGTTTATCGCAGGCGGTCGCGAAAGATTTGAAATCCTTTTCGCCGATGAATTTTTTCGCCGCTTCCTGCATCGGCGCGATATCAAGTTTGCCGGGCCTGCCCTGAGCGACTTGTGGTGAGCCTGGTCGAACCAAGCCGAAGGGCCGGTGCCAGCAGTGGCTAACCTGCATAACGGGACGGGTTCTGCCTGTGTAAATCGAATAACGGTAAAGTTTGTTTTTCGCGCCCTTTATCGCATCAAAATCATCGGGCACATCGGCAGCCTCGGTAATAACAATTTCAGATGGAAGATATTGGCTAATTGCTTTAGCAAGACGTTCAGTGGGAATCGGCGTATCGAGTCTGACATTTGCAACCTGGCCCAGCGCGCTTACACCGGCGTCGGTCCGGCTTGCACCGTTAATTTCCACATTTTCAATGCAGGTAAGGTTTTCAATTGCCTGTTTTATTTCAGCCTCGATGGTTTTTCGCCCCGGCTGTTTCTGCCAGCCGGAATAGTTTGAGCCGTCATATTGAATAACTAATTTTATATTACGTTCTGTCATAAATAAAAAAGGCCCTGATACTTTCAGGGCCTATTGTAACCTTTTTATCTATAGATGTAAATCCGCCGACGGCGGATAAACGTTACAGCAACTCAGCTATTTGTATCGCGTTCAGTGCTGCGCCTTTTCGAATCTGGTCGCCGACAACCCAGAGGTTAATTGCCCGCCTGTCGGCAATAGATTCATCCTGACGGATTCTGCCGACATAGACATCGTCTTTGCCGCTGGCGTCAATAGGCATCGGGAAACGGTTATTTTTCGCATCGTCAATAATCGAAACGCCCGGTGCGTGTTCGAGCAGTTTGCGGACCTGGTCGGGGGTAATCGGGTCCCTGAACTCAAGATTGATACTCTCGCTATGAGCACGAAAAACGGCCACGCGAACGCAGGTGCAGGTTATCGCAATATCAGGGCAGTCGAATATTTTATGCGTTTCATGAATCATTTTCATTTCTTCGAGGTTATAGCCGTTTAACTGAACCTCAGAATCGTGGCTGAACAAATTAAACGCAATCTGATATTTGAATTTGCTGCAGGTCGGCTCTTTGCCGTCGAGTATTTCCTTCGTCTGATTAAGAAGCTCGGTCATACCGGCCTGTCCTGCTCCGCTGGTTGCCTGATAGGTGCTGATAACCATTCTCTTTATCGGATTGGCTTTGTGCAGCGGCCAAATCGGAACGTTGGCTATTATCGTAGAACAATTCGGATTAGCGATTATGCCTTTATGTTTTTTTATCGCATCCGGATTGACCTCCGGAACCACCAGCGGGACATCAGGGTCCATCCTGAATGCGCTTGAATTGTCAACGACAACAGCGCCTGCTTTTACCGCGGCAGGTGCGAACTGTTTGCTGCGCGATGCGCCTGCGCTGAAAAGGGCGATGTCAATGCCGTCGAAACTGTTTTCCTTAAGCTCTTCGACCGGGTAATCTTTGCCTTTGAACTTGACGGTTTTGCCGACAGAACGTGCCGAAGCGAGCATCCTTATGGACTTAACGGGGAAATCCCGCTGCTCAAGAATATTTATAAATTCCTGACCTACCGCTCCGGTTACGCCTGCAATTGCTACATTTTTTGCCATTTTTCTGGCTCCTTATACTCTTTAAACCTTTGTAAAGCCGAAACATACTAATAATTTTGGCAGGAAAAGTCAAGACGCTGCCGAAAAAAGCAAATTTTTGCTTGCTTTTTCCGGAAAGTTTCTATATTATAAAGGGCTATGGCTAAGCAGACTAAAAATATTAAGTCCATTTCAACAGCACTAATCTTGCTGGCCCTCCTGTTGCGCCCATAAGGCGCAACAGAATCCTTTCTAAAAATCACCCATATTGTTTTTGTTTGTAGTAGAAATTAAGCCAGTTTTATTGCATAATTTCTGTTTTAAAAGACCAAAAGGAGACAAGTTATGTCTATTGAAGAAAAAGTGATAGTTTTTGATACAACGCTTCGCGATGGCGAACAGGCTGCCGGAACAAGGCTTGGCGTTCGGGAAAAGCTCGAACTGGCGACCCAGCTTGCCAAATTAGGCGTTGATGTTATTGAAGCGGGCTTTCCGATTTCCTCGCCGCAGGACTTTGAGGCGGTGCAGTTGATTGCGCAGCAGGTAACAGGTCCGACTATTTGCGGGCTTTCAAGAGCGGTCGATAAGGATATTGATTCTGCCGGAGCGGCTTTGAAGAAAGCCAAAAAAGCGAGAATACATACCGGCCTTGGCATCAGCAATATTCATATCGCGAGCAAGTTTAAGGACGATAAATACGGCAAAACGCTCGAAGCGAAAAAGGAAAAGGCCCTTGATATGGGCGTCAAGGCCGTCAAACGCGCCAAGCAATATACCGACGATGTCGAGTTTTATTGTGAAGACTCCGGCAGGGCGGAAAAGGAATATCTGTATAGAGTCGTCGAAGCCGTTATAAACGCCGGCGCTACCACGGTCAATATTCCTGATACGACCGGCTACTCGATTCCTGAACAGTTCGGGCAATTAATCGCTGATATATTTAAGAATGTGCCGAACGCCAAAAAAGCAATTATCAGCGTTCACTGCCACGATGACCTTGGAATGTCCGTTGCGAATACTCTTGCCGGCGTCCGAAACGGCGCAAGACAAGTTGAATGCACCATCAACGGTGTCGGTGAGCGCGCGGGCAATGCTTCGCTTGAAGAAACTGTAATGGCGATGAGAACGCGAAAAGACTTTTTCGGCATTGATACGAAAATAAATGCGAAAGAGTTGTATAAGACCAGCAGAATGGTTTCCGAGATGCTCGGGATATTTGTTCCGCCGAATAAGGCAATCATCGGAGCAAATGCCTTTGCGCACAGCAGCGGAATTCATGTTGACGGTTTCCTCAAGAACCCGCTGACCTATGAAATTATCCGGCCTCAGGACGTCGGTTCGCCTCAAAGCGCGGTCGTGCTTACCGCAAGAACCGGAAGACACGGCCTTAAACACAGGTTAAGCGAGCTTGGCTACAAAGTGTCGGACGCAGAGCTTGAACAGCTGTATCAGAGATTTCTCGATGTCGCGGACAAAAAGACGGAAGTTTTCGATGAAGATATCGCGGCCCTTGTCGGCGATGAGATAAGAGCGGTCGAGCATATATTCGAGCTTCAATATCTGCACGTTGCCTGCGGGACGGGAACTCTGCCGACTGCGAGCGTCAAAATGAAAGTAAAAGGCAAAGATGCTCCTGTAATCGCAGCTGCCTGCGGAGACGGGCCTGTCGATGCGGCTTACGAAGCGATAAGAATCGCAACCGGACAATCGCCGAAGCTGGAGCACTACTCTATAAAGGCTGTTACCGGCGGAAAAGAAGCGCTGGGCGAAGCAACCGTAAAAGTAATTGATAAAAACGGCGTAAGATTTGCCGGCAGAGGTGTCTCGACCGATATCATCGAGGCCTCGGCAAAGGCTTATGTTGATGCGATGAACAGAATGATGGCGAAAGAATAGGAAATTAAAATGTCTATGACTATAACAGAAAAAATCCTTGCCGCCTCGGCAGGTAAAACAAAAGTCGAACCAGGCGATATAATCGACGCGAAAATCGACTGCATAATGTGCCACGATGTTACAACCCCGGCGGCAATAACAATGCTCAAGGAAAAAGGCATCGACAAAGTTTTCGATAAAGAAAAAATTGTCGTTACGCCTGACCATTTCCAGCCGGCAAAGGACATCAAGAGCGCAGAACTGCACAAAAGACTCGATACCTGGGCCAGAGAAAAAGGCATAAAGCATTATTACAAACTCGGTGCGGCAGGCGTCTGCCACGCATTACTGCCTGAACAGGGTCATATCAGGCCCGGCGAAGTAATCATCGGCGGCGACAGCCATACCTGCACCTATGGTGCTTTTGCAGCATTTTCAACAGGCATCGGCTCAACCGATTTAGCCGCTGCAATCGCTACAGGGACACTGTGGTTTAGAGTTCCCGCGTCTATAAAGTTTGTTCTTAACGGGAAACTTCCGAAAGGCGTTTACAGCAAAGACGTAATTCTTGCCGTGATTGCGAAAATCGGCACTGACGGCGCTCTATATAAAGCGATGGAATTTACCGGCTCGACCCTTAAAGAAATGACGATGGAAGCGCGAATGACGATTACCAATATGGCTATCGAAGCCGGCGCTAAGAACGGCATCATCGGCTTTGACGAGATAACGGAAAAATATCTCGATGGACGCCTCAAGGGCAAAAAGGAATATAAAGTTTACGAATCGGACAAAGACGCAAAATACGAGCAGATGGTTGAGATTGATTGTTCTAAACTTGAGCCGATAGTTGCTCTGCCCCATCTGCCCAGCGGCGGAAAACCGATTGGCGATTGTGCCGGTATGAAGATGGACCAGTCTTATATCGGAAGCTGCACAAACGGCCGAATCGAAGATTTAAGAATCGCCGCTGCGATAATGAAAGGCAAAAAAGTTGCGATACGGACGATTATCGTGCCTGCAACTCCGCAAATCTGGAAACAGGCGATGGATGAAGGTCTGTTCGATATTTTCTACGCGGCAGGCTGCGTAATTTCCGCGCCAACCTGCGGCGCCTGCCTTGGCGGCTTTATGGGAATCCTCGCCGCTGGCGAAAAATGCGTAAGCACAACGAACAGAAATTTTGTCGGCAGAATGGGAAGTCCAAAAAGTGAAGTCTATCTGGCAAGCCCTGCTACCGCAGCAGCAAGCGCAATCGAAGGCAAATTAGCCGATTGCAGAAAATATATGTGAGGTAAAAATGTCGAAAGCTCATACTTATAAACGCGACCATATAAATACGGACGAAATAATACCCGCAAGGTATTTGAATACCGATAATGTTGCCGAACTTGCGCAGCATTGTATGGAAGACCTTGACACGGAATTTGTCAAAAAGTGCAAGCCAGGCGATTGTATAGTCGCAGGCGACGATTTCGGCTGCGGCTCAAGCAGGGAACACGCCGTTTGGGCGATTCAGGGAGCAAAAGTCGGCGCGGTTATCGCAAAATCATTCGCGCGGATTTTCTATCGCAATTGCATCAATTGCGGCTTTTATCCGATTGAGCTTGACGGCGCGACAGAAAAAATAAATATCGGCGATGAAATTGAAGTCGATTATAAAAAAGGCGTAATTAACAATAAAACGCAGAAAAAAGAAATAAAGTTTAAGCCGCTGCCGGATTTCGCGATTGAAATTGTCAATGACGGCGGACTGTTAAATCATATTAAAAATAAAAAATAAGAAATAAAAGATACAGATAAAAAATTAAAAATGGCAAAGCAAGCTAATAATGAGTTTAAAAAAAGGTTGTATGCTTTTACGCTTCGGCTTATAGGCTTCCTCGACCATCTGCCTAATGACAATGTCTCAAAGCGAATTGGTGATCAGTTACTGCGCAGTGGAACAAGTATTGCAGCCAATTTCGCTGAAAGTCAGGCCGCAAATGGCAAAAAGGAATATACTCAGTATTTCCATTATTCGCTAAAATCTGCGAATGAAAGCAAATTATGGCTGGCATTGCTTAGAGACACAAAAAGAGCCGAATCGGATGAAGCAAATAAACTTTTGGCAGAATTGAATGAAATAGCTAATATTTTTGCCTCCAGCATTTTAACGCTCAAAGGCAAACGATGATTTTTTGTTTTTGATTTGTATTTTTACTCTTTTATATTTTATTTTTAATTTTGTTACAGAAACAAACTTATTTTTAAAGAAGAAATTACTATACGAAAGGACATTCTTAAATGAAGACGTACAAGATTGCTGTAATTGGCGGCGACGGGACTGGGCCGGAAGTAACGGCTGAAGCAGCAAAGGTTTTAAAGGCTGCTGCCGCAAAGTTCGGGTTCAAAGCCGATTTGACGGATTTCGATTTCGGCGGCGAAAGATATAAAAGGACTGGCGAAACTCTGCCGGATAGCGCTATTGCCGAACTCCGTAAATTCGACGCTATTCTGCTCGGCGCTATCGGCCATCCCGACGTAAAGCCCGGCATTCTTGAAAAAGGCATTTTGCTCAAGGCTCGCTTTGAGCTTGACCAGTATATAAATTTAAGGCCGGTCCGATTATTCCCCGGCGTTGAATGTCCGCTCAAGGGCAAAGGCCCCAAGGAAATCGATTATGTTGTCGTTCGCGAAAATTCCGGCGACGCATATACCGGCGCAGGCGGCTTTACTTTGAAAGGCACGCCAAATGAAGTTGCGGTACAATCGGCAGTTTACAATCGTTTTCAGGTCGATAGATGTCTGAAGTTCGCCTTTGAATACGCCAGAAAGCACGGCAAAAAGGCTCGCGGAGTCGGACCGGAAAATACGCTTGCCCTTGTCGGCAAGACAAACGTCCTTACATATATTTACGACCTTTGGGAAAGAGCTTTCCACGAAATGGGCAAAAAAGAATATCCTGATATCCGCAGGGATTATTATCATGTTGACGCGACCTGTATGTGGATGGTCAAGAGTCCTGAGTGGTTCGATGTTCTCGTAACCGGCAATTTGTTCGGCGATATCATCACCGATCTTGGCGCGATAACGCAGGGCGGAATGGGTATCGCGGCCGGCGGAAATCTTAACCCCGAAGGCGTTTCGATGTTTGAGCCTATCGGCGGAAGCGCACCGAAATACACCGGCCTGGGTGTAATCAATCCATTGGCGGCAATCTGCGCCGCTCAAATGATGCTCGAGACGCTCGGCGAAGAAAAAGCGGCTAAAAAAATCGAAGATGCTGTTAAATTCGTAACGGCCAATAAGATGAAAAGTATGGCCGCCGGAAAAATGGGCTATTCAACCTCTCAGGTTGGTGACCTTGTTGCTGCCGAAGTTGCAAAATAAAATATAAAAAATTAAAAATAAAAATTGTGGAGTCCGGCACCTAAAAACTTTTGGTGCCGGACGACTTCCTTATTTTTTATATTTGATATTTAATTTTTTATTTTCGTTACAATGCCTGCGAACTTAACGCCAGATTATATGAAGGCTGAGAAGTGGTTCAGAGAAGCAACCACTGACGAGGAGAAAATTCTTGCCCTCGAGGAGATGATGAGAGTCATCCCCAAGCACAAGGGCACAGACCATATGCGGGCGGAGCTGCGGAAGAAATACAGCGCACTTAAAGAATCTTCCGAAAAGAAAAAAAAGACATCGCACGGCCTTGACTTTTTCCATATTCCCAAAACTGGCGCCGGGCAGGTGGTGCTTTTAGGGCTGCCCAACAGCGGCAAAAGCGCGATAGTCGCGGCCGTTACCCACGCCAGGACTCACGTGGCTGATTTTCCATTTACGACAAGTCTGCCGATTCCCGGCATAGCGCAGTTCGAAGATATAAAAATTGAGATAGTCGATATGCCGCCGATAACAGCCGATTTCGCTCCTGCGGGAATTGTAAATGCATATCGAAACTGCGACCTCATCGGCGTCTGTATAGATTTAAGCGGAAATATAGAAGAGCAGGTTAAGGTCTGTTTTGATTTTCTCGAATCAAAAAGGCTTTTGCTCGACCCGAATAATCCTGTCCTTGATGAAAGCGGCAAATCGCTGGCGAGAAAATATTTCATCATCGCGACAAAAAAAGATTCGGCGCTGCCGGACGCCATTGATAATTTGAAAAAGCAGCTTACAAAGCCGGTTGAGATTGCTGCAATATCTGTAAATGACAGGGCAAGCCTCGACAAAATGCTTGCCGATATTTTCAGATTGCTCGATATAGTCAGGATTTACGCCAAAAAACCCGGCCAGCTGCCGGATATGAACGGGCCGTTTATTCTGCATAAAGGCGCGACGGTAGCGGATTTGGCGCAGTCGATTCACAAGGAGCTTGCGGAAAGATTAAAAGCGGCCCGATGCTGGGGCAGCGGCGTCCGTAACGGCCAAAACGTTCATAAGACCCATATTTTATGCGACAAAGATATTATAGAATTACATTTTGCATAGTTTTTTACAAAAGGAATCAAAGATGGAATGTAAGAAGAAAGAGAACCTGAAATTTTGCACTTGTTCTTATGGTGGCTGTGATAATAAAGGAATCTGCTGTCAGTGCATTCAGTATCATTTGGCATCGAAGCAGCTCCCCGGCTGTTGTTTCCCGCCCGATGTCGAAAAAACCTACGACCGCAGCTTCAGAGCCTTTGCTAAAGCCTGGAAACTAATCTAATTGAAGAATGAAGATTGAAAATTTAAAATTGATAAAAAATAATACTGCCGCACGCAGATTCTGCAAATCTTCAATCTTAAATTTTCAATTTTAAATATTAAATCCTTCAAGTTCTTCGATTATTTTCTCAACGACATTCTCGTGTGTTAGGTTTAAGCAGTCAATCGTAATATCCGCCCATTTTTTATACAGCGGGGTTCGCTTTTTATACAAATCATCGAGGCTTTGTCCTTTACTCATTACAACGCCGCGGATATTTAAATCCGTCAGTCTCTTTTTTATCACCTCAAGCGGCAGATTCAGATAGACAATTTCGCTGGTTTCTTTCAAATGGTTCATTGCTACTTCACTGTAAACCACGCTTCCGCCGGTAGCGATAACACAGTTTGTTCTGTCGATGCAGGTAATATGTTCAGCCTCAAGCTCGCAGAATTTTTCCAGCCCGTCGGTATCGATAATCTCCTGCAGGCCCCTGCCGCTAACCGCCTGAATAAAGACATCGGTATCAAGGAAATATCTGCCGAGTCTTTTGGCAAGCAGAACGCCGATGGTGCTTTTGCCCACGGCTGGCATTCCGATAAGAACAATATTATTTTTATCACTCTCTTCCATAATATCATTTTAAGGTGGAAGCTGTTTCTAATATACGTAACCGTATAACGATTGACGTAACGAGCCTCGCAACCATAACCGTTTGCCGTTTTTCCTTACTTCTTTATTTCTTTACCTCCTTACTTCTTCGTGGCTATGCTTCAATATCTTTAAGTTTTATTATACTCTTAAAGGCGGCAGAGAGATAGCTTTCAGGCGATGGAGTTTTTCCATCGCTTATTGCCTCGAGCATTAAAACGCCTTTGTAATCCTTCGGCCAATTTAAAACTATTTTTTGCCAGTCGATTTTGCCGGTAAAGGGAATCAGATGGTCGTCGTCAGAGCCTAAATTATCATGCAGATGTGTTGCGATAAGTTTATGGCCCCATTTTTTCAGGATTTCTGTCGGCTTTTCGCTCCATATAAAATCATGTCCGCTGTCGTAGCAGAATCCCAGATATTCAGAGTCGAATTTTTCAAGGATAATATCAACATATTCCTTTCTGCGTATATTCTCGACGGCAAGGATAATCTTCGCAGATTCGGCAAATTTTAAAATTTCCTCGACGCTGTCAAGCAGCAGGCTGTTTGGAGCAGGCGGATTTGGAAAATCAGGGCACGTATGAAAAACAATTTTCGGTATATTGTGTCTCACACAATCGCCAATCCATTGTTTGTGAAGGTCGATTAATCTTTTGCGCTCCGATATATTTTCCGATGAAAGCAGATGTGCCTCACTGAATGGAACGTGGATATTGTCGATTTCAAGTCCGCTGTCTCTGACAATCTTCGGCAAATCGTCGAGTGAGCCGGTATTTGCCTTTTCATCATCCGCCCACCACAGGCACGTAGCGTCAAAGCCAGCTTTTTTAATAAATTGTGCCCTTTGGCTGATATGTATTCGCCAGCCGAACCAGGAAAATATACCGTTTTTTGAATCCGGCAGCCTCATTTGTCTAACCTTTTGGCGGAATAAATTTCTTGCCGGTGAGCTGTTCGTAGGCCTCGATATATTTTGCGCTGGTTTTTTCGCAGATATCGTCGGGAAGTTCAATGCCTTTGCCGGACTTGTCGAAGTTTATACTTTCGAGATAATTTCTTACAAACTGCTTGTCATAGCTTTCCTGGTCTCTGCCCGCCTCGTATTTGTCCGCCGGCCAGAATCGCGATGAATCAGGAGTGAGAACCTCATCAATAAGAATTATTTTCCCGCCGATTTCGCCCCATTCGAATTTCGTATCGGCAAGCAGGATGCCTTTTTTGGCGGCGTAGTCCGAAGCCTTTTTAAAAATCTCGATACTTTTATCGCGAACATATTCAGCGTTTTTCTTTCCTATTGTCTTAACGCACCGCTCGAAGTCTATATTTTCATCATGCGTGCCGAGTTCTTCTTTTGTCGCCGGCGTAAAAATCGGTTCCGGCAGTTTGGCGCACTGCGCCAGACCGGCAGGCAGTTTGTGCCCGCAGACGGTTTGGTTTTGCTGATATTCTTTCCACCCTGAGCCGGCAAGATAACCCCGGACGACGCATTCAACAGGCAGGACCTTTGTCTTTTTTACCAGCATACTTCTGCCGACGAGCTGTGATGGATAATCGCAGAAAGGTTTGGGATAATCGCTTACCTTATCGCTGATTAAATGACTTTCGACTGTGCCTTCCAGAAAGCCAAACCAGAATTTTGAAATCTGCGTAAGGACAATTCCCTTATACGGAATACCGGTCTTCATAATTACATCGAATGCGCTTAGCCTGTCGGATGCGATTATAAGCAATGTATCGCCGAGGTCATAGATATCACGAACCTTACCGCTCCTGGCTTTTGTGCCGGGAATTTCTGTTCTTAAAATAATATCAGCCATATGTGCCTCCTTTAAATTTTTCGACCTGTATAGTAAGTTCTAACGACAGTATTGTCAATATGATAGGTGCGGGGTTTGTCATTCCCGAGTGCTGCTTCCTTGGGATGCAACAGGGAACCCCTCTACTATCTTAAATCCGCCGCAAAGGCGGATTTGATGACGGGGTTCGTCATTCAGGGGTTTTCTTTTTAAAATAAACGTTTCTGGCTTGTCTGAATAACAAATCCGTTTTTCCGCAGTATTTCAAGATATTCGTCTTTGCTGATACGCTGGAAATCCTTTATTTTGCTTTTTATTTCCGTATTTCAATACAGGGAAAATGTCATTGTCATTCCCGAGAAGTAATGTCATTCCCGGGAAGTAGCTTCACTGGGTCAGCAACAGGGAACACTCCTTTGGGATTGCAGCAGGGAACCAATAATCATCATAATCTAACATTTTCGGATTGAGGTCTTTTGATAGTAAGCGGGAATCCATTAATATTTAATCAATTCAAGGGTATGGACAATTTGTACCCACCCTTTCAACTGTACGATTTTTTCGTACACTTCGTCATTGCGAGCGCAGCGCGGCAATCTCGTTGTTTGCGGCAGATTTTAAATTCGCTTTGAAAAGGTATAGCCATATTTCCAGCCTTTGCCGCGGGTATCTTCCTCATATCCCTGTGCCAGCATTCTACTTGTAAGCAAGGCACTCGGTTTGAATTTAATGGTGTTTGCAAAACATCGCCTTAAAGCAAATATACCGTGTTAATCTGTGTAAATCCGTGTCTAAATTCTCTGTGTCGCTCGGTGAACTCTGTGGCTAATTTCCCTTAGTGCCTTAGTGTCTTTGTGGCTAAAAAAACTCCCTAAAAACTCGAAAAAATCATCAAAATCAGTGTTTAATGCCGCATCTATTATATTGTGCAAATACAAGAGAAAAAAACTGTGGTTTACTGCGAATCACTGCCGATTTTAGGAAAATACGGTAAAAATAGGTGCGGGATTTGTCTTTCATTTTGCCGTCTGCCAAGCTATACTGCTGAACTTTGTCTGATATCTTGACCCCGCCCGACCGCGGCGCGGGGTTGAATCAAAAACTTTTCACGAAAGGATATTTTAATGAAAACTATCGTAAGTATTTCACTTGTTTTGGTTATTTTGTTATCGACAGCGGCATTTGCAGCAAAGCCGAAAAAACCTGCTGCGGAATCGAAAAATGCTGTGGCGGAAGCGAATAAACCCGTCGAAGAACCGAAGGCTCCTGTCAGTGAGTCGACCGCCGCCCCTGCCCTGAGCTTGCCGAATGGGCCTGCCCTCAGCCCTGCCGAAGGCGTCGAGGCAAAAGATGCGAATGTTATAGTAACTGTCAACGGGACATCCATCACCGAAGGGCAAATCGAGGACATTCTAAATCCGCGTATGCAGCAAATGGCTGGCAGAGTTCCTGAAAATATGGTGCCGCAATATCGTCAGCAGATAAGAAAACGCATTATCGAACAGCTTGTAATCGAACAGCTTATCACGGAGGATGAGAAGAAAAATAATATCGATGTTAATCAGGCCGAACTGGACCAGCAAATCAACAAGCAGATTGCATCGCAGAATTTAACTCTCGATGAATTTAAAGCGCTGCTGAAAGCCTACGGCACAACCTTCGGCGAATATCAGAAGAATATGACCAAGAAACTTATGTTTGAAAAGCTGATGGACACCAAATTCGCCGACAAAATGCAGCCGCCCACCGACCAGCAGATCAAGGCATACTATGACGAAAATATACAGCAGTTCAACAAGCCTGAGTCGATTCACGCCAAGCATATACTTATAGCCCCTGCACAGGACGCCAATGACCCCAACAAGGCCAAAGCAGAAGCAAAGGCGAAAGCCGAAGGTCTTCTCAAGAAGCTGAAAGCCGGCGCCGATTTTAACGACCTCGCGAAACAATACTCAGCCTGTCCTTCCAGCAAGCAGGGCGGCGACCTCGGAATCCAGGCTAAAGGCAATCTTGTGCCGGAGTTTGAAAAAGCTGCCTATGCTCTAAAGCCGGGCCAGATTAGCGATGTTGTAGAGACCAGCTTCGGCTTCCATATTATAAAGCTCATCGAGCATATAGATGCCGGCACAGTAAGTTTCGAAAAGTCCAAAGATGAGATTAAGCAGACTCTTGCCGACAAGCAAAGAGAGCAGGTTATGATGGATTACATCCAGAAAATCAGGACTGGAGCCGATATAAAATATACCAACGAGGCGGCAGATAAGCTCGAAACCGAAATCCCCGGCACAAAACCTACCCCGAGCCGAAAAGCAACTGAGAATCCGCCGAGTTCAGATACAAACAAGCCCGCTTCGAAAGATACAGGTGAGTCTAAAAAAGAGTAATTAAGTTTTAAACAACGCCCCCTCGCTTGCTGCGCAAGCAGCAGAGGGGGCATTTTTATGCGCATCTTGTAACCACAGATTTCACGGATTTTTTAACTCAGAACTCAAAACTAAGAACTCAAAACTAATTCTTGTTTTCCGCCCAATTTAAGGTTATAATTTTATTAATATAAAAAACAAGAAGACCCGATATGAAGAAATGCCGTTTTTGTGCTGAGGAAATTCAGGAAGAGGCGATAAAGTGCCGTTTTTGCGGCGAGTTTCTCGATGACTCTTACAGGCCAAAGCCGAAAACAAAGTGGTATTATTCCACATCGGCGATTGTGGTCGGCCTGGCTGCTCTGGGGCCGCTTGCGCTGCCGCTGGTCTGGGCAAACCCGAAATACAAATTGATTACCAAGATTGTCATCACCGTTGTTGTTATCGGAGTTACTGTCTGGCTTTGTCAGCTTATGGGACAGATGTATCATCAGGTGACAAAACAGATAAACGACCTTGGCATACATTAGAGCAATTTAAGCTGTAATTCGGCAGAATAAAAAATAAGGAGATTTATTATGGATATCACAGCCGTCAGAGCGTTTTTTATGTGGTGCACGATTTTGAACGGGGCATTGCTGCTTGCTGCGTTTGCTATGTGGGTCTTCGCCGGCGATTTTGTCTACCGGATGCACAGCAAATGGTTCAAACTTTCCAAAGAAGCGTTCAATATCCTCTTCTACTCGTTCCTTGGAGCAATGAAGATTTTTGTCCTGGTCTTCAATTTCGTCCCCTGGATGGCCCTGCTAATCATTGGATAAGATAAAACCGGATTTAAAACTTACCCGCCCTGAGCAGGGTCGAAGGAATTAATCCCCTGTTTCGGGTGGTCGTTGATATTACCTTTATTAATTTATGAAATCGCCCTATTTATACCGATATAATATTGTTATAATTAAGCAGTTATGAAACAATATGAATTATTAACTATAGGATACGAAGGAAGGGAAATAGACGAGTTTGTTCTTCGTCTAAAAAGTTTTAACGTCACACATCTTATTGATGTCAGAGAAATTCCCCTTTCAAGAAAAAAAGGCTTCTCGAAATCAACCTTGGGACAAAGACTTAAAGATGAGAATATCGAATATATTCATGAAAAACCCCTCGGAAGTCCTGCCGCAATACGCAATAAGTTAAAATCTGACTGGGATTATGAGTATTTTTTCAAGGCTTATTCAGCGTATTTATCAAAGAATATGGATGCCGTGAAAAAAGTGTATCAGTACCTCTTCGATGGGGTAACCTGCATTATGTGTTTTGAACGATTTCCGGAAAAATGCCATCGATCAATAGTGGCTGATAAAATAAAAGAGTATGATGGAAACGGCTTAAAAATAATACATATTTAAAATTCAGTGAAGTTCGAGAAAAAGAAAATACTTGTAACCGTAAAAGCCTACCCAAATCCCAGTAGGAAATATAGCGAAACTGTATGTTGTGCCGGGGTTGATTTAAGCAATTCACAATTAGTCCGTCTTTATCCCATTCCGTACCGCGACCTCGACGAAGGACAACAGTTTAAAAAATACAGCATTATCGAAGTTGACTGCTCTATCCCATCCGATGACAAGAGGCCGGAAAGCTTTCATGTAAATGTAGATACTATAAAAATTATAGACCAGCTTGATACGGACAAAGGCACATGGGAAAGACGCAAATCTATTGTTTTAAAAGTTCCTGTAAAATCAATGTGTCAGGTCTATAAAGATGCTGAGCCCAGCAGCGATCTTTCTCTGGGGCTTATAAAACCTGCTGATATTTCTTTTGAATGCGCAAAACAGAGTTTATCCGACCAGCAGGCAAGAGAGGTCTGCTATGCTCAATTGAGTTTCTTTGATAAAAATAAAAAGAAGGATCCAATTGAAGAAATTCCTTTTAGTTTTTATTATAAATTCAAATGTTTCGGCGAGGACAATTGTCCCGGCCATAAACTATCCATTATCGATTGGGAAATCGGCCAGGCTTATAGAGATTGGCGATCAAAATATCCAACCGATAAAGTTCTTTTGGAAAAAATTAAACAACGCTGGCTTGATATTGCTAACACGGCGAAAAAAGATGTTTATTTTTATGTTGGCAATCTGAAAAGATTTCGCACTACCTTTATGGTCTTGGGTGTCTTTTATCCTCAAAAAAACTAATAAATACATAATTATTTGTCCCGAAAAAATCTTGCCCTCTCTTTTATTTAATGTATAATTTCCTAGTCGCATGAGGTGCAACAACGGAATTTTTTCAATGCAAAGAAAAACAATATAAGGAAACCAGAAGTGAAATTTCAAGGTGCTGTTATTAGGGAACAGGGGGTAACTTTTGCAATTATAATTGTTAAAAAATATGTTGTTGACAATAGTATAAGCACAAGAGAGGCGATAAATTCCTTTCAGCCGTTATTTCCGGGTATTCCTATAATTCTTATGGCACAAGATTCTAGGGGCATTCCAACTTATAGTGGGCGTCCAGATATTGTTAAATTTTTGGTGAACGTGCCACTTAATGCCATACCCTGGAAAGAGTATACGACAAATTAAAATCGGAGCATAAAAGGTGACTAGTGTAGTTGTAAGGGTACCATTACTTACCTTAGATAATGCTATTAATTTTTCAAATGAATTATTTCAATTGCCAGATTCAGAGGAATATGTTTTCGATTTTTCAAATATGGACTGGGTGGAGCCTTTCGGGATGCTTTATCTGTCTTCTCAAATCAGCAAATTTAGACAAAGCAAATCCTTATCTACATTTTACGCTATTAATCATGAACACTTCGACTATGCAGGACATATGGGTTTTTTTAAAACTTTCGGATTAAATTTTGGGAAGCAACAAGGAGAAGCTAAAGGTAGTTTGAATTATATACCAATTACTTCTGTAAAAGTTGATAGTCTTAAAAATGGTGCTAATCAAAACTGGGAACATATTGGTGAAACAATTGAACGGCGTTCTCATCGACTTGCGTGTGTTCTGACTAGACTACCCAGTGGTAATTTGGTGGATACTTTGAAATATTCTTTTTGTGAAATTATACGAAATGTTGTTGAGCATAGTTCTTCTGGTCATATAAACTACTGTGCTCAATATTGGCCAAGTCAAAACCTAGTTGAAGTTTCAATATTGGATACAGGCATAGGCATTAGGCGAAGTTTATCAGAAAATCCTTTTTTAAAGGATATTGTTTCAGATAAGGAAGCAATACATAATAGCCTTTTGCCTGGAATTTCCGGAAAAATGTACAAAGGCAAAAAGGTTCAACCTAATGATTATTGGCAAAATGCTGGATTTGGTTTATATATGACAAGCAGATTGTGCCGAAATAGTGGAAGTTTTTTTATTTGCAGCGGAGATGCAGGGATATTATTAGTAGGAAAAACAAAAAAATTATACAAGACCAATTTTTCTGGTACCGTATTACGATTAGCACTAAACATTCAGGGTATAGATTCTTTATCTAAAACTCTTGCTAAATTTAGTAGAGAAGGGCAGGAATTAGCAAAAACATTAAAAGGAGTAGGACGTATACCTGCTTCAGCAGCATCGCTTATGCTAACAGAAGATTTCAAAAAACCATCTAATGATTATTTTAAAAATGAATCAGAATCATATGAAGACTTACCATTCTGAGTTTAATGATTAGTAATAGTCATTATTTGTTCTGGCAAAACGTTTTTTGCTACAAACAAATTTTCAATCTAAAATTAAACAATAGCCACTGATTTTGTTGTCTTTGCATTTAACTGGATTTATATGAGGGTCATTTTCCGGCAGAAACGCAATATTCTTTTATTTAGTTTTGAGTTTTTAGTTTTAACCCTTCGGCTTGGTTCGGCCCCTTCGGTTTTACTCAGGACGGGTTTGCTCACCACAGGTCGCTCAGGGCAGGCTTTTGATTTTTTTTCTTTATATTTATTCAGGTCCTCCTTCATCAAAATGCTCCTGGACGGCTCGAACTTGAAGCAGGGGAAATTCAGCGGCGCGTATTCCTCTTCGCCTTGCTGCAATACAAATTTATCGTGCGCTAGTGCCGTCAAAATTCTGTTAAATGGAGTATCGGGACAATGAAAACCTATTCTGTGCCCCTGCTTAGTTATAAAATCCGTTCTGACACAAAAATGCTTTCTATCCCTGCCTTTTGAAACGCCTATCAGGCCGGTGTTATTTTTAATTTTGCGGTTAAGATTGTTTTGTCTTGCGTTTACAAGCCGCAAATTACGCCGGCGGTTATCCAGCCTGTTTCTGTTTTTGTGGTCAACAAAATCTCCCTTTACCGCGTGCATTATATACCGAGAAAGAGAAATCGATTTGTCGTCAGTTTTCAAAATCATTGTCGGGTAACCGCCAGAAAAATGGAAACCTTGTATAAAGGTATATTTTCTGCGGGGCAGTATATCAGGGTCTTTGAAAAGCCTGCGATAAATGAAATCATCAATGATTATTGTTTGGCCGCGGATTTCAAACGTGCGATAGCTGTTTTCTTGCCGCGGCATTTTTCTTTTGTTCATTATCAGTTCCTTTTGTGTAGGGTCTCAAGCCGTATAGGGGACAGGCTGAGCAGGGGCAGTTGGTAATCTCATTTTTTTGCCAGCAGACACATTCGAGGCAGAAGGCCTGAATAGCCGCGTCTTTGTTATTGTTTTCAACCGCTTTTCTATAGATTTTGCGGTATTTTTTTGGCATTTTCGCGATTCTGCGGGCTATTTTCTGCTTTCTTAGCGATTCTGTCTCCTCTTTTTTAAAATCTGTCGTTTTCATAAGTCACTCTCTAATAATGGTTTATAGTTATTACCTAACGCCTTGTTTAATAATCATCAAACATAGTGGTATTTTACCATATATTTCTAATAAGTCAACTATTTTTTATAAATTTTATATAATATTTTGCAAATATCTAACAAATAGAGGGTTAGGAAAGGGGAGGCTGTTTTGCCGTAAGGTATGGCTGAATCCGCTGATACCGTATTTTGAATAGGTTTGCAAGGCCGCAGCGGTTTATATATAATGTCGGCTTGACCCCCGCGCCGATGGATAGGGGTGGGGGATGAGTTTATTGGAGTAAGAAATATGGACACGAAGTCTTTATCGAAACAAGGGACTGGTAATTGGTGCGGGGATAAAGTTATGCGAACAAAAGGGCTTATTTTACTTGTTATTCTCGGTTCGATGGTCTTTGCCGCGAAGCAAACATGGCACTTGAAAGATGGTCAGGAATGGCAGCCGGTCGGACAGGAAAAAGACTCCGGTTATATGTTGGCCGTTTCAGACGCAAAGCAGTTTGTTTCTACCGGCAAGACAGGTAAGGCTAAAAATGCCTTTGCGAAGCTGAAGAAGGATTATCCTCAATTAGCCGGCGCCGATTTTGACGCGTTTGTTAAAGCGGAATTATTGTATAGTCAGCGAAAGTATGAGAAGGCGTCGGAGGCTTATGACAAATTCACAGATGACTTTCCGCAAAGCGCATTTTATCTGTCAGCGCTCGAGAGGCAGTATCAGATTGGCACTGCGTTTCTTGGCGGACAGAAAAAAAGAGCTTTGGGGGTAATCTCAATCACCGCTTACGATGAAGGCGGGGCGATAATGAACAAAATCGCGGACAAGGCGGGCGATGCCCCGATAGCGAAAAATGCGCTCCAGACTCTGGCTCAATCCGACGAGAAAAGAGGCGCTTATTACGATTCGTATCTGGTATGGTCGGATATGTCGAACAGATGGCCGACAGGGCCAGTCGGGCAGGATGCACTGCTCGGAATGGCGCGGACCCTTGAAAAGGATTACAGGGGGCCGAAATTTGATGGAAAGGTGCTCGAAAGCTCGAGAAGCTACTATTCTGAGTATCAGAAAAGATATGAGGATAAGGCGGCTGAACTTCAAATACCGCAAAAGCTGGGCGTGATAGACGAAAAGCTTGCGGAAAAGGAGATGACTGTCGCGGATTATTACGCCAGGACGGGCAGTTATAACGCTGCGAATCTTTATTACCAGAGAATAACCGAGGTCTGGCCGAGCAGCGTTGCGGCAAAATCCGCCGAACAAAAAATACCCGTTATGAAAAAAGAGCAGGAAAAACTGCTTGCGCAAAGCATGTTAAAAAAGAAGAAATTTAACTGGAGAGCGCTCTTTCTATGACAAATTCGAAATTTTTTATATTTATCTTTGTGTCCTGGGCGGCTTTATTCTTTGCGGGATGCGGCGGTTACAGCAGTAAATCTTTGTATTCGCAGGATATAAAAAGCGTTTATGTTGAAATGTTCGACAATGCAACGTTCACCAGAGACCTTGAGTATGACCTTACCGATGCGGTAGCAAAAAGGATAGAAGCTGAAACGCCTTATAAGATAGTTTCAGACAGAAGCAGGGCTGATACGGTATTGAGCGGTAAAATAACGGGGATAGGCAGTTCGCCGCTGACAATTGAACGTGAAACGGGCAGGGCACTGGAGGACCAGGCCGAGATTAGCGCCAATTTCAGCTGGAAGAATCTTAAAACCGGTGAATATCTGCTTGAAAACAAGGAAGCAAGTGCGACAGCAAGTTATTCGGAGTTTCAGCAGCAGGGTTTTAATTATGCCTCAAAGACCGCCATAAATAAACTTGCCGAGAGAATAGTCGAACAGATGCAAACGGGGTGGTAGGCAATAAATGAACCACGGGAAAAAACAAAATATGAAAAAACAAGGTGCTCAGCCGCCAAAACAGCAGCCGCCAATCGGTGCAAAAATGCCCTTCAGGTGGATTCTGATAGCGCTTCTCATCGTTACTCTTATGATGACGTTCGAAATGTATCAGCAGCGGGATGAGATAACCAATAGCGAGTTCAACAAATATATTGTGGAGGGGAAAATCGAAAGCGTTGAAATCGGTGACAGCCAGATAACGGGGAAATTCAACGCGGCAGGAATAGAATCGCGTCCGCCAAAGACCCCCAAGACGTTTAGCGTCGGTTATCATCCTGAAATGCTGCTGGATATAACAACAAAGCTTGGGGCGGCAAATGTCGAATATCGAGTCGTTAAGCCGCAGATATGGATTTCACTTCTGGGCTGGCTGCCGCTTATACTTGTGTTCGCGTTCGTATATTTTGTTTTTATCACAAACGCCCGCAACGGTCCGGGTATGCTGATGAGTTTTGGAAGAAGCAAGCATAGAATGCAGGGGAAAGAGCAGATAAAAGTAACTTTTGATGATGTTGCGGGCATCGATGAGGCAAAGGAAGAGGTCGCGGAGATTATAGAATTTTTAAGATATCCGAAAAAGTTCCAGAAAATCGGCGGGCGAATACCGAGAGGAATACTACTGGTGGGTCCGCCTGGCTGCGGGAAAACGCTGCTGGCGAAGGCAATCGCAGGACAGGCAAATGTGCCGTTCTTCAGCATTTCAGGCAGCGATTTTGTCGAAATGTTTGTCGGCGTCGGCGCTTCGCGAGTCCGCGATTTGTTCAAGAGCGCAAAGGAAAATTCGCCCTGCATAATATTTCTGGATGAAATTGACGCAATCGGCAAAAAACGAGGGCCGGGTTTTGTAAGCGGCGGACACGATGAAAGAGAACAGACCTTAAACGCGATTCTTGTAGAGATGGACGGTTTCGATACGAACGACCAGGTTATCGTAATGGCGGCTACGAATCGCGGAGATATACTTGATAAGGCACTGACGCGGCCCGGCAGATTCGACAGGCAGGTCTATATTCCTCTGCCGGATGTCAAGGGAAGAACAGAGATACTGAAAATACACGCGAAAAAGGTCAAGATGGGACCGGATGTAGACCTTGAAGTAATAGCCAGAGGAACGCCGATGTTCAGCGGTGCCGACCTTGAGGCGATTATAAATGAGGCCGCGATATCGGCAACGATGAACAATAAAAACTTTGTCGAGATGGAAGACCTTGAAGAGGCGCGAGACAAAGTTCGATGGGGCAGACAAAAGCGCAGCAGGGCAGTTGACCAGGCGGATAAAAAAATAACGGCTTATCACGAGGCGGGCCATACACTGGTGCAGTCAATGCTGAAGGACGCCGACCCGCTGCATAAGGTTAGTATTATTCCGCGAGGCCCGATGGGCGGAGCGACTTTTTCGCTGCCGGAAAAAGACAGAACACACTACACAAAAAAATACTGCATGGCCGAGATACAAGTATGTTTTGGCGGCAGAATAGCGGAAGAGCTTTTCTGTGATGATATCTCAAGCGGGGCACAGATGGATATTAAAACGGCCACTTCACTTGCGAGGGAAATGGTTCAAACGTGGGGGATGTCTAAAGAACTTGGGCCGATAGACTACAGTCCGCAGACGCCAGATATGTATTTCGGCATGGGCGGGGCAGAATATTCGCAGAAGACCGCCGAAGTAATTGACAGCGAAGTTAAAAAACTTATAGACCAGGCTTATAAGGCCGCTAAGGGAATTATAGAAGTCAACAAGGATAAACTTCAGGTGATAGCGGAAACGCTTTTGAAATATGAAACGCTTGACGCTTCAGAAGTAAAAATAATACTCGAAGGCGGCTCGTTAACTAAACCGACCGTAGGCGATTTGCTCAAGGTTGAGCAGGACAAGATAAATCAGCAGGCCGCGGAAAAGCCGGCTGAAAAAAAGGAATAAAGATTTTATAGTTTACAAAGGGGGAAAATGCGCAGAAGGTATCTTTTACTATTAGCAATTTGTGCGGCGGTAAATCTGTTTTTTTCAGTCGCTTTTGCGAATGAGAAAATCAGGGATGATTTTGCACAGATAGAACTTATCTTTCAACACGAAACAGTTCTGCCGGAAGCGAACAGCGCAATCCAGATAAAATTCAATCTCGAAAAAGACTGGCATTTCTACGCGGATGCAAACACGGCGCCTCAGCGAATGAACCTGAAATTAACGCCGGCGAGCAAAGGACTTATCTTTTCCGAGCCTGTTTTCCCAAAGGGGCAATTATATTTTGATAAGGTTACAAATCAAAAGCTCACCGTTTATAGCGGGGCTTTCAGCGTTTTTATTCCTTTTAAAACAGAAGCAAATGCACAAAGCACCGAAATAAAAGTTGCAATAGACGGTCTTTCCTGCTCGGAGCAATTGTGCAGAAAGGCATCTTATGAACTTTCAAGGAAACTCGACATTTCAAAATCCGCGAAGATGGATAAGCCGGCGTTTGCAATAAATGTGACCAGGGGTTCCCGCCTTGTTGAGAATGACGAACCCCCACTAAAAGTGGGGGCTAAACAACTACATATTTTACTTTTGGCGGTGGTGGCGGGGCTATTATTGAACGTAATGCCGTGCGTCTGGCCTATCCTGCCGATTATCGTGATGCGACTCATCTCGCAGGCAAAACAAAACAAGGCAAAAAGTATAACTCTGGGCCTTGCGTTTGCCTTGGGTATCGTTTTATTTTTTGCCGCTCTTGCCGCAGTCAGTATAATTCTCAAACTCGGATTCGGGATAATCTTTCAGTGGGGCGACCAGTTCAGAAATACCGGCTTTGTCATCGGAATGGCATTGCTGATGGTAGTGCTGGCGTTATATATGTTCGGATTATTTACATTCGGCATACCTGCGTCAATTGGCGGCGCAAAAAAACAAAGCGGAGGTTTTGCAGGTTCTGTCGGAATGGGATTTTTGGCGGCGGTTCTCAGCACGCCGTGCAGTTTTGCGATTCTCACTTTTGTTCTTGCCTGGGCGCAGACTCAGCCGATACCGCTTGCGACGATAACAATTCTTCTGATAGGCGCTGGAATGGCTCTGCCATATATAATATTGACCGCAATTCCCGGTCTTCTTGAAAAAATACCAAAGCCGGGCAGATGGATGGAGCTTTTCAAACACGCCACCGGTTTTATCCTGCTGGCGATAGGCGTAAAACTGCTCGAGGCAGTGCAGCCGGAAAAAATTATAGATATTCTCTATTATGCGATTGTGCTTGCGGTCTGCGTTTGGATGTGGGGGGTTTGGGTTGGGTATAATACTCCCAAAGCAAAAAAATGGCTGATAAGATTAGCGGCAATTGCCCTGGCGGTTATATTCGGTTTTATATTTCTAACTGAGCCGAAAAAAGGACTTATCAACTGGCAGGATTATGATGCACAGTTAATCAAGTCGGCACAAGAAGCTAATCAGCCGGTGCTTATTAAGTTCACTGCTGACTGGTGTTTTTCGTGCAAGATTCTCGATAAAACGGTATATTCGAGCAGGAAAATTGCTGATTTGATAAAACAAAAAGGCGTGCTTGCGGTAAAAGCGGATACAACAGGCTATGATTACCCTGCGGCAAAAGCGCTGAAAGAAATTTATAGCGAGCCTGCCGTGCCGGTAACTGTTTTGCTTCTGCCGGGCAGTAATACTCCGGTCAAACTGGCCGGCAACCTGATAAAAAATGAGCTATTAAAAAATTTGCAGGGTCTTAAGAACGCATCAGAATAATGGCCGACAAGCAAAAAGCGAAAGAGAGGGTAAAGGCAATTTGGCCGATATTGAAGAAGACATATCCGCAGGCGAAATGCGCACTCGAACATTCCGACCCTCTGCAGCTTCTTATCGCAACGATACTTTCCGCTCAGTGCACCGATGTGAGGGTAAATATCGTAACAAAAACACTTTTCAAAAAATACAAAACCGCAAAAGACTGGGCTGATGCGCCGATTGGACAAATCGAGCAGGATATAAAAAGCACAGGCTTTTACCGCAACAAGGCTCTCAATATAAAAAATGCCTGCAAAAAAATAACAGATGAGTATAATAACAAAGTGCCGAACACGATGGATGAACTATTGAAGCTAAACGGCGTCGGCAGAAAAACGGCAAATGTGGTTTTAGGCAACGCGTTCGGCATTCCGGGCATAGTTTGCGATACGCACGTTTTGAGACTATCCAGAAGACTTGAGCTTTCGGCCAACACAGATAATCCGGAAAAGCTCGAAATTGACCTTATGGAAATAGTGCCGAAGGAAAACTGGACTTTTTTCAGCCATCTGCTTATCTTTCACGGCAGAAATATATGCAAAGCGCGCAAGCCGGATTGCGGCATCTGCCCGATTGCAAAATACTGTCCGGCAGCGGATAATCCAAAGCTGTGGTAATCCCCCACACCAATGTCCTGGTGTAAGGGAGGAAGTTATGGAGAAAAAAATAAAAATGGAATATTTATCAAAAAAATGTTCAAAACTTGTTACATTGGTGTGGGGGTAAATGGAAAGGTAACACAATGAGCGAAAAAATAGCGAGATTTGGCGTGGCGACGGAAGAAACCTGGCGGGTATTCAGGATAATGGCGGAATTCGTCGAAGGTTTTGAGGAGCTTGCGACAATCGGGCCGGCTGTTTCGTTTTTCGGCTCGGCACGAATAAAATCGGATAACAAATATTACAAACTTGCGGAAGAAACGGCGGCGATTTTAGCAAAGGCAGGCTTTGCGATTATTACCGGCGGCGGCAGCGGAATAATGGAAGCGGCAAATAAGGGCGCGGCACAGGTCGGCGGTAAAAGCATCGGTCTGAATATCGAACTGCCGCACGAACAGATGCCGAACAAAGATCAGAATCTTTCGCTGCATTTCAGATACTTTTTCTGCCGAAAGGTGATGTTCCTGAAATACGCCAACGGCTTTATCGTTTTCCCCGGCGGATTCGGCACAATGGATGAGTTCACTGAAGCCCTTGTCCTGATTCAGACATTCAAACAGGCGTATTTTCCTGTAGTTCTTATGGGCAGCGATTACTGGGCGGGACTGATCGAATGGATGAAAAAAGATATGCTGGCCGAACACAGGTTCATTGAGCCTGGCGATATGAATGTTTTTACAGTTTGCGATGACCCGCAGAAAGCCGCACAGGCAATCATTGATTTTCAGAAATCCGGCAAGAAAATCGGACTGCAGGAACCGAGCGGCTTGAAAAAAACTTAACCTCCCTGCGAGCAATAAAATTTTTCTTCCAGGATAAGGAAATACTCGTTATCTCAGGAGTGTCGTAATATGTTAATCGTAGTTCTTTTATCTGCTTTTGTATTATTTTTAATAGCTTATTTTGTTTATGGCAGATTTTTGGAAAAGCGGTATGACGTAAATGATAACAATCCCACACCAAGCCATACCGATTACGATGGTATAGACCGGGTTCCGGCCCATAAAGCAGTTCTGCTGGGACACCATTTTTCGTCAATCGCGGGTGCCGGTCCTGTGGTCGGGCCGATTATCGCGGCAATCGCCTTTGGCTGGTTTCCCGTTCTTCTTTGGGTTATCCTCGGCGCTATCTTTATCGGAGGTGTGCACGATTTTTCCTCATTGATGGCTTCCATACGCAACAAGGCCCGTTCTATTGCCGAAATTGCAAAAGAATATATGTCACCTCTGGCATATAAACTTTTCCTGATTTTTATCTGGTTGACACTTGTATATGTTCTGACAGTATTCACGGATTTAACTTCCGCCACCTTTGTTGAAAATGGAGGCGTGGCTACTTCTTCCATTGCGTTTATTGCATTGGCGATTGGTTTTGGGGCTTTTGTTTATCGATTAAAATTCTCTGTATTATGGTCATCGCTGTTTTTTGTCCCTCTGGTATTTTTATGTGTATGGCTGGGGCAAAAAATGCCTATATCCACTGATAAAATTCTGGCGATTGCAGGCGGCAATCCTGCAAAGACATGGGATTTGCTGCTGATTTTTTATTGTTTCGCTGCTTCTGTAATGCCGGTATGGGTTTTATTACAGCCAAGGGATTATTTATCGAGTTTTTTGCTTTATGCCTCGGTAATAGGCGGGTTTTTGGGAATATTATTTGGCGGATTTTCTATTACTTATCCGGCCTTTACCGTTTGGACCGACCCGCAGTTAGGCTCACCGTTCCCGATTTTATTTATCACGGTAGCCTGCGGCGCCTGTTCAGGTTTTCATTCTATAGTTGCTTCCGGAACGAGTTCAAAACAGTTAAACAAAGAATCTGATGCGAAACCCATAGCTTACGGCGCGATGCTGATAGAAGGGCTTGTGGCTGTCATAGCTTTGATTACCGTAGCTATGATAGCAAAAGACGATCCGCTTATTACTAAAGCGCCTTTGGTAATTTACGGCACCGCTATGGGCAAATTTTTGTCGGTATTCGGGATACCGCAAAAGCTCGGTTACTCTTTTGGGCTTTTAGCTCTGTCCACTTTCATTCTCACAACTTTAGATACCGCTACAAGATTGAACCGATATATTTTTGAAGAATTTTTTGGGCTTAACGACACCCGTTGGCGCGGCCTGTCCACACTTGCTACCCTGATTTTACCGGCAATATTTGTGCTTATGAGTTTTAAAGACCCTGCCGGCAAATTAATACCGGCCTGGAAAATAATTTGGCCGGTCTTTGGCGCTACGAATCAGCTATTGGCGGGGCTGGTTCTATTGGTTATTGTTGTATGGCTCAGAAAAAACGGCAAAAAATCGTTTTTTGTGCTCGTCCCGATGGTTTTTATGATTGTTATGACGATTTGGAGCCTGATTCTGCTGTTAAAACAATACCGATTTTCTGTAGTTGGCATCATTGCGGCTATACTTTTGTTTTTGGCATTTATTTTGATTTTCGAAGCCTTCAGGGCGATGAGAAAAATCTTTCGCTTTTAAGGAAACAATAAAAACTTTACTTCTTAATCGTAATAAGATTTAAGTACAGGCTGCTAACTTCAGCAGATAATTTTTATCCGGGCCGCCGAGGTGCTGCCAGGGCAGAATCTCATCAGCATCAAATTTCCTTGCCGCCAGTTTCCTTAAATCAAGACCGAACTTTTCAAAAGCCTTTTGCCATAAATCAAACCTGAAACACTCATCCCATAAATCAAACTTTACCCCGCTTTTATACGCAAATTCAATAACATCAGCTAATCTTCTGTCGCCTCTGCCGATGGCCGATTCGAGAATACTTGCCTGTATATTGTGAAATTTAAAGTTTAAAAATCTTGCGTTAAATTTTCTTTTTTCAGCCAAGATAATGTCTTTGGCATTTTTGAAATATTCCTCGCTTTGCTGCGCCTGCCAGCCGAAAGGCGTGTGAGCCTTGGGGACAAACCAGCTTACCGCAGCGTTTATATTAGCAACTTTACCGCAAACTTTTCTTCGCAATGTCGCAAGGTCATAGCAAAGTTTAACAATATTTTTTATATCTTCTTGGGTTTCGGTCGGCAAACCTGCCATAAAATAAAGTTTCACGCCTTCAAAACCCTGTTTATATGCCTCTTCGACAGCGGCGAAAAGATTTTCATCTGTTATGGGTTTATTGATGATTTTACGAAGTCTTTCACTTGCCGCCTCAACCGCGATTGTCAGGCCGCTCTTGCGAACGGACGATGCAAGTTTCGGCAGAAGTTTTAATTGCACATCAACCCGCAGACTCGGCAGTGATATTCCAACCCGGCGAGGCTGAAAATATTCATTAAGCAGGCTGACAGTTTCCTCGAGATACGGATAATCAGCCGTTGAAAGACTCAATAAGCCGATTGTGTCAAGGCCGGTTGCGGCATAGGCGGATTTTGCGATTTCAAAAATTCTCCGCGGACTGCGGAAACGGACAGGTCTTCTGCAAAAGGAAGCCTGACAGAAATTGCATCTGCCCGGACAGCCGCGCATAACCTCAATGCTTATCCTTTCGTGAACGGCCTGCATAAAAGGCACAATCGGTTTTTCCGGCACAACGGATTTGTCAAGGTCGTCCACGACAGCATCGGTAATCCGCGGCGGCGAACCATCATAAAGCGACGGCACATAAATAAAGGGGAACTTTTTAGCAGCTTCCATTAAAATATTTTGCTTCGGCGTATTGTTTTTTTTGTGTTCAATCAGAAATTGTGCAAGTTGAACTGCGACTTCTTCGGCTTGGCCTAATAAAAACATATCGAAGAAATCCGCTATTGGTTCGCAGCAGTTTGCCATACCGGCTCCGCCTAAAATAAGCGGATGCTCCTGGTTACGGTCTTTACTTCTAAATGGAATGCCGGCAAGGTCAAGGGCATTTAAAACGCTTGTATAACAAAGCTCATTTGTCAGGCTGAAACCCAGAATATCGAAATTCGCGACCTTTGCCTTTGATTCGAGTGTATAAAGCGGAATGTTTTTTTGCTTCATTATCTCCTGCGCGTCAATCCACGGCAGAAAGACCCTTTCGGCAGCGACATTCGGCAGGCGGTTTAAAGCTTCATAAACAATAGCCATACCAGTATGGCTCATCCCGATTTCATAAACATCGGGAAAGCATAAAGCGACCCTCAAGCCGCAGGCATCGAGATTCTTTTTTATCTGATTAATTTCACCGCCGATATAACGTGAAGGCGTTCCGACAAACGGCAGAAACTCCTGTTCGACCATATCTTTAAGTATTGTAATTTTCTGGTTTTTCACGCGGGCATTATAACATTTTCCACCGTAATTGTAATTGATATTTGCTGTCTGATAAATGATAATAGCCGGGATGAAGAATCAGAAAATTATTTTTGCATTAACAATCCTGATAATAATTTTCATGTATCAGCTGATAAACAGATTTAATGAAAAAAGGCTTGTTGCGGTCGAAAGCCCGAATAAGATTGTGATGAACACAATCGCGAGGGCCGTAGCTGTTGCGCCTGGCGAGAAAACAGCCCGGCAGGGCATTGA
>JBAVNP010000014.1:0-3709 GCA_049691175.1 Sedimentisphaerales bacterium | reverse complement strand
ACTCAGACTGCCCGACGGCAGAATACTTTTGATACATAACAACAATAATATCGGCAGAAAACGTGAACCGCTGTCTTTTTGGTTAAGCGATGATGAAATGAAAAGCTGGTATATAAAAGCCGATGTTCTTTACGGCGGAATGCTGGCTTATCCGCACGCTGTCGTGCTTAAAGACGGCAGAGTCGTATTTGTTTATGACCACAATCGCAGGCAGATAAGATTTGTTGAAATTGAACTGCCGCCAAAAAGGCAAAAATAATCATGAGAAAAAATATGTTGCCATAATCGCAGAAATATTAAATTATTAATAATCGAAAAGGATTAAAAAATGAGAAAGCAAAAATTGTATAAGGCGCATCGTTATTTCTTACTGTTTTTTATATGTTTTTTATTGGCAGCATATTTCACGTTGTCTGCCGATGCCAAGCAGGGCATAAAAGGCTTAACTGATTTGCCGTTTTGTGTGCCGGATATAAAAGAACCAAAGTTTCCAAACAAAACCTTTCGTATAACAGATTACGGCGCCGTAAGCGACGGACACACAAAGAATACCGAGTCTTTCGCCGCGGCAATCAGGGCATGTTCAAAAGCCGGCGGCGGAAGCGTAATCGTTCCTGCGGGACTTTGGCTGACAGGTCCAATCCAGCTTAAAAGCAATGTAGAACTTCACACGGAAAAGGGCGCTGTTGTTCAGTTCAGCGGAGATATTGAAGATTATCCGCTATTAAAAAGAACCTCAGGCGGCAGGCCGGAGGTTCGTTATATGCCGCCGATATATGGCGAGAATCTCAAAAATATCGGCATTACAGGATTTGGAATTTTTGACGGCAGCGGGGATTCGTGGAGGCCTGTCAAAAAGGTCAAAATGACGGATTCCCAGTGGCAAAAGCTTATCGCATCAGGCGGAGTTTTAGATGGTAAAGGAGAAATCTGGTATCCATCACAGGAAGCTATGAACGGCCCAAAGACAGTTGCTGAACTTGATGCGCGAGGCGCGGACGTTAATGAATATGCTGCTGCAGGGCAGTTTTTGCGGCCGGTTCTGCTCGGACTTGTTAATTGTAAAAACGTATTGATTGATGGACCTACTTTCCAGAATTCTCCCGACTGGAATATTCATCCGCTTTTGTGCGAAAATATGATTATTCAAAATATCACGGTGCGAAATCCATGGTATTCGGCAAACGGCGACGGCCTCGACCCGGAATCGTGCAAAAATGTTATCATACGAAATTGCAAGTTCGATGTAGGAGACGATGCGATATGTATGAAATCAGGCAGAGATGAATACGGCCGAAAAAGAGGCGCCCCAACCGAAAACGTCGCTATATGGGATTGTATCGTTTATCACGGGCACGGCGGATTTGTAATCGGCAGTGAGATGTCCGGCGGTATTCGCAACGTCTATGTGCGCAACTGCGATTTTATGGGTACCGATGCAGGGCTGCGGTTCAAAAGCACTCGCGGCCGCGGCGGCGTTGTTGAAAATATCTTTATCCGGGATATATTTATGAAAGATATTGCCAGTAATGTTGTTATATTCGATTTGTCTTACCCGCGCAGACAAGGCATTGATGAATCGGCTGAAGAAGATATTCGAAAAGCAAATGAAGGAACGCCGGTGTTTCGCGATATTCATTTCAAAAATATTATATGTAACGACGCCGGAGGGGCTATGTCGATACAGGGATTGCCTGAAATGCCGACTCAAAAACTGTATTTCGAAGACATTGTAATTTCCGCGAAATCAGGCGTAAACTGTTTTGAGGCTGATAATATAAATTTCAAAAACGTCAGGATAATGCCGCAAAAAGGCCCTGTCTTTACGTTAAATAACAGTCGAAATTTTATTTTTGAAAATATAACCGTTCCGGATTCCAATGAGGTTTTCATAAAACTGGAAGGCGGCAGAACAGAGGCAATCCGTTTAAAAGGCGTCGATAAGACCCAAATCGATAAAAAGATTCAGTTTGGCGAAAATGTAAAACCAGACGCTGTTATAATAGAGTAATTTACTTTTTTGTTTGCTCCAATCCTTCGACTGCCGCGCCGCTCTCCAATATGAACGGCGGACCTTCCTGCGTTTCGATTTTTACGTTTTTGAGGATTACCTTTGCATTACGGACCGTCAGACCCTTTGGAGCAGTAATATGAACGTTTTCCAGTGTAACATCCGATATCGGGGCCTCAGGCAGACCAACGATAAGGCCGGCGCTGCGGAAACTTGTGGCCGTCAGGTTCTTAATGAGAATGTTGCGATAAATCGGCGTTCGATTTGTAACAGGCTGTGCTGTATCTTCGCTATCCTTTGGAACCTTGGGATAATAAGCCGTGATATTAATCGGGATTTTTACGTTCTTCATTGTGATATCACTATAAGAAGCGTTTTCGACAATTCCGCCTCTGTCGCGGGCGGATTTGATTCTGATGCCGCTTACGGTATTTTCGAAAGTACAGTTCTTAACAGTCATATTTCGCACGCCGCCGACGGCATTGCTGCCAATGGACATACCGTGACCATGGAGGAACTTACAGTTGAAAATGTTAATATATTCATTAGCGGCGTTCGGATGTGCCGGGTCTTCATGACTGGATTTGATAGCGATATTGTCATCGCCGGCGTCAATGACGCAATCGGAAATTTGAACATAGCGCGATGAACTCGGGTCGATTGCATCGGTATTTGGCGCATCTTCAGGGGCTATTATTGTTACTCTTACAATGTCCACGTCCTCGCAATCACGCGGGACAAGATGGAAACTCGGCGAATTAGTTAATGTAACATCTTTGATTCGCACACATACACAGTTGTTTAAAACCACCATTCGAGGGCGTTTTCTCGGCTCAGGTTGTTTGGCTTTTTTGGCCTGTCTGACCGGCTCCCACCATTTGGCGCCGGAGCCGTCGATTGTGCCTTTGCCTTCGATGGTTATGTTCGTGAGAGTATTGCCGTTCACGAATCCCAAGGGGTCCTTGCTGCTTTTGTTTTCCGTGTTGACAAAGTCGTTTGGTTCATCCGTGGCCTTCAGAATTGCACCCTCATCGAGCCGAAACGTGATGTTGCTCCGTAAAAAGATTGGTTTGCTTAAATATGTTCCTGTCGTCAGACGGACGATACCACTGCCGGCCTTGCCGCATTCGTCGAGCGCCTTCTGAATCGCCTCTGTGTCAAGCGTTTTGCCGTCGCCTTTGGCGCCGAACTGGCGGACATCAAAAACCTTTTCTGCTGCTGCAGCGTTCGTGTCGGCGACAGGTTCACTTCGGAAGCACGGTTTTAACTCCGGTATGGCACGAATGAGTTCCTCAACGACAAGGCGGGCAAAAATTGGGCTGCCTTTGGCGTTGAGATGAGTATTGTCGGGCTGATTGTTATCTTTGACAGGACTGAACTGGAGGCATTTTTCCTTGCCCCATTGCTCGCATAATTCTTTGCTGCGGGCATGAAGGTCAACAAGCGGTACGTTTTTCTCCTTCGCTATTTTTTTCACAGTTTCGACATAAGGTATCAGGCTCGAATTAATTTTACCGCTGCCGGACTTGTCCCACTGACGGCGAACAAGCGAGGTAACCAGAATCGGTTTGGCGCCGATTGCACGGGCCTCATCCACGTATCGCGTCATAAATTCGCGATAAGTAGTATTGGCATCTGTTGAGCGTTCCGGGCCTTTGCCGGGTTCGTCGTTGTGGCCGAACTGGATTAGATAATAAT
>JBAVNP010000013.1:0-1590 GCA_049691175.1 Sedimentisphaerales bacterium | reverse complement strand
TCAATAAGCTATTTATTCGGACAACATCAACTGGAAATTATAGATTGTTTCCCGCAGGACACCCATGGAGGCTCAATGAGATATGTAATTGCCCATAAGGGAGTAAGGAAGATATCGTCCAGGGTGCTCAAACAGCAGCAAAAAGAAAGACAGGTCGGGCTGCATTTGCCGGAAACTTATATAAAGTTCCGGAAAAACATTGAAGATTCTCGTGACGGATTAGTTAAATTACTAAAGAGCTTAAAGAAGCAGGGCAAACGCGTGGTTGGCTATGCCGCTACATCCAAAAGCACGACAATAAATAATTATTGCAGTATTACATCTGAACTCGTAGAGTTTATTAGTGATACAACACCGATTAAACAAGGAAAATACAGCCCCGGCACTCATATACCTGTCAGGCCTTATAAAGATTTCTGTGATAATTATCCTGACTATGCCTTATTGTATGCTTATAACCATAGTAAAGAAATAATGGCCAAGGAACAGGATTTTATAGCCGGTGGTGGTAAATGGATTACCTATGTTCCAAGAGTGCAGGTGCTGGGATGATTTTGTGCAGTAATCCCACTTTTCAATACCTTAGTTACAAAAACGAGATAGACACGGCGATTCGCCAAGTGCTTGACAGCGGCTGGTATATCCTCGGTAAGGAAGTTAAGGCTTTCGAAGAGGAGTTTGCCAGCTATATTGGCGTCGGCTTCGGAATTGGGGTAGGTAGCGGAACAGATGCTATTCAACTGGCTTTAAGGGCATTAAAAATAGGCACAGGCGACGAAGTAATTACCGTTTCACACACAGCTGTGGCAACGGTAGCGGCAATCGAGATGACAGGTGCTAAAGCCATAATGGTGGATATAGAGCCGGATTTTTATACAATTGACCCATCTAAAATAAAAGCTGCGATTACGCCGCGAACGAAAGCTATAATTCCAGTTCATCTTTATGGGCAGCCGGCAGATTTAGACCCCATCCTGAAAATCGCCCGGCAGCATAATTTACGGGTGATAGAAGATTGTGCACAGGCACACGGGGCGATTTATAAAAATAAACGCGCGGGTTCCTTTGGGGATATAGCCTGTTTTAGTTTTTATCCAACCAAAAATCTCGGCGCGCTTGGCGATGGCGGAATGGTTGTAACCAATGATTCAAAATTAGCAGAGAGAGTAGAAATGCTGCGGCAGTATGGCTGGAAAGAAAGATATGTAAGTCAGTTTGCGGGAATAAACAGCAGATTGGATGAGCTGCAGGCAGCCATTTTACGAGTTAAGTTGAAGCATCTGGACGAGGATAATTCAAAAAGAATACATCTTGCTGATATATATAACAGGCAGCTTAGCGATACGGATTTGATTTTACCCAGGCAAAGAGAAAACTCTTCGCATATATATCATTTATATGTTATTAGGTCTTCAAGACGCGATAAACTGCTGTCGTATTTAAAGGAAAAAGGAATAGGAGCGGCGGTTCATTATCCTGTGCCGGTCCATCTTCAGCCGGCATATAATCACGGGCAAAATCTTGAATGGACGGAGCATATAACAAAAGAGATTTTATCTCTTCCTATGTATCCGGAATTAAGTACCGAAG
>JBAVNP010000012.1:0-3723 GCA_049691175.1 Sedimentisphaerales bacterium | reverse complement strand
ATCGTAATCAGGCCTGCAAGTTCGCCTTTGTCGTTAACAAGCAGTAGTTTTTCTACCCTGTGTTTTTGAAGGATGTCTTTTGCCTGTTCGAGAGTCGTATCGGCAGGGGCCTTGATAATATCTTTTGTCATAACCTCGCTGATTTTAACGCTGTCGTCCCTGAGAAATTTCAAATCCCGCTGCGTGAGTATTCCGACGAGTCTTCTGCCGTCAAGAATGGGAATGCCGGAAACGTTTTGTTCCATCATTACCTGCCTTGCCTGCTGGACCGTCTGGTTTGGACTTAAGATAATAGGGTCGAGAACAACGCCGTTTTCGCTGCGTTTTACTTTTGCGACCTCGCGCTTCTGGGTTTCGATATCGAGGTTTTTGTGAATTATTCCGATACCGCCTTCCTGTGCTAGCGCGATTGCCAGAGCGGATTCGGTTACGGTGTCCATCGCTGCGGACACTATGGGTATATTGATTTTTATATTATTTGTAAGTTTTGTCGATGTATCTGCCTCTGTCGGCACGAAATCGCTCTTGGCCGGGATTAGCAGACAATCGTCAAATGTAATACCCTCAGCAACGATTTTGTCTTTATGCATTAGGCGCCTCCAAAAAAGCTGATTTGTTTAAGTCGATTAGTATAATGACTTTAACCCGACAGTCAAAGGAAATTTGGTCTGATGTGAAATGTGATTTATGCCTGTTTTTTGCAGAGACTTATCGCTTCAGCGAGGTTTATTGTGCCTTCGTAGAGTGCTCTGCCGACAATGGCCGCGGAAATTACCTTAGTTTCGGCTAGTTTCGTAATATCCTCAACGGTTGTTACGCCGCCGGCCGCGATAACAGGCAGGTTTACGGCTTCAGCCAATTGTTTGGTTCTTTCGATATTTGGCCCGGCCAGCATACCGTCCCTGTTTATGTCTGTGTAAATAATCGCTGCAAGCGGAAGCTGGGCGGCCTTTTTCGCAAGTTCGGTAATTTCCAGTGAGCTGTCCTTTTTCCAGCCGTCAGTTGCGACTCTGCTTCCTCTCGCATCGAGGCTCAGGACGATTTTGCCGGCGAATTCCTGTGCGACTCTGCCGAACCACTCAAAATCGCTTACAGCCTTAGTGCCGAGGATTACTCTTGTAACTCCCATATCGAGTATTTTTGTGATGGAGTCTCTGTCGCGGATGCCGCCGCCAACCTGGATTTTTAACCCTTTTGCCTCATAGACAATTTGACGGATTGTATCGGTATTGACGCATCTGCCGATTTTCGCGCCGTCAAGGTCGATTATATGCAGCCATTCGGCGCCGGCGTCGCGGAATTCTATCGCCTTGTTAGCCGCGTTATCTTCGTAGTTTATGTAGCGGTTATATTCGCCTTGTATAAGCCGAACGCATTTGCCGCCGAGGATATCTATTGCAGGAATAACAAACATGTCCACGTCCTTTAAAAGCCTGACTGATTTTAGATGGATATTAACCATCTTTCAAGGTCATTTTTTATAAATCTTAGGACCGTTAAAAACTTAAAAATCGCCTATTTCCGCCTAAAATACCGCGGTTTTGCGTAATAGAATTGAAATTCCGTTGACCTTATGCCGATGATTGTTATAACAAACTGTTTAATTATCTCTAACGATTCGGGCAGAAAGGGCCAGCAGCCAATGAAAGTTCTTGTTATCAACGCCGGCAGCAGTTCAATCAAGTATCAATTGTTCGAAATGCCTGCTGAAAAAGTACTTGCGAAAGGACTTCTCGAAAAAATCGGCGAAGAAACTTCGCAGTTAAATCATTTCAGCGACTCGAAGGAGCATAAAATCCGGACAAAAGTGGCTGACCACTCAGCCGGTATGAAGCTGATTCTCGATACGCTCGTTGCTCCCCAGACAGGTGTTATAAAAAATGTTTCTGAAATTTCCGCCGTCGGCCACCGGGTCGTTCACGGCGGAGAAGAATTCACCGGCTAAGTTGTGATTGATGATAATGTTATTGCCTCGGTGGAAAAATTTGCCGACATTGCTCCGCTGCACAATCCGCCTAATCTTACAGGCATTAAGGCCGCGCAGAAAGGTCTGCCGAAAGCATTGCAGGTGGCCTGTTTTGATACGGCTTTTCACACAACTATTCCGAAGGTCGCCTATATTTACGCACTGCCTTATGAAATTTATGAAAAATTTCGCGTAAGAAAATACGGCTTTCACGGCACAAGCCACAGGTATGTTGCCAGGCGCTGCGCCAAGATAATGGGCAGGGACAAGTATGATGTAAACGTTATTACCTGTCATCTCGGCAACGGCTGTTCGATAACGGCCGTCAAGGCCGGCAAAAGTGTTGATACTTCGATGGGTTTTACTCCTCTTGAGGGTCTTGTTATGGGCACGCGCACCGGCGATTTTGACCCCGCGATTATTTTTTATCTTTCGGAGAAAAGTTACAGCATTGATGAGCTTAATAATATGTGCAACAAAAAAAGTGGTCTGCTCGGCATATCGGGCGTTTCAAACGATATGCGTAATCTGCGCGACCAGGCTCTGGCAGGCAATGAAAGGGCAAAACTCGCCTTTGATATTTTCTGTTACCGGATAAAAAAATATGTCGGCGCTTATGCCGCGGCTCTCGGCAGACTTGATGCTCTGGTTTTTACAGGCGGCATAGGAGAAAATGCCGCTGATGTCAGGGCACAGGTTTGCGAAAATCTGGAGCAAATAGGCATAAAAATCGACCCCGCGGCAAACGAAAAAACCGTCCACAGCGAAGGTCTGATAAGTTCCGCCGACAGCAGGGTAAAAGTCTTTGCGATACCTACAAATGAGGAGCTTGCCATAGCGCAAGATACATACAAACTCGCTATATAACGCGGTTTTCGGTTATAGTTTAGGTTTTCTGATAACTGAATTACTGATAACCGAGTTACTGATAACTATCTTCAGTTTTTTGCTTAAGTCTTATTATCAATTACCGATACTATAATGGTCTGATAATCTTTCAAAAGGCTATAGGATGGATATTCCTCAGATAGAAAAGCTCATTTCAGAGGCGATTGCCAATCGTCCGGTTGCGACCGCTGCCCCGCTGAATCTTTATGTTTATAATGGCAGAGTCATCTGCGGCGCAAGGGCCGTTATGCCCAAGAATGCAAGATTCATATCTCATATCACACCGCAGATTGTTGAGCATGGTTTTAGCGAAAGCGACTGGAAAGCCGTTGTTGAGAAGGCGTTGTGGATTTCGAAGGATTCTTCCAGTAGCGCCGTTGAAAGCGGAGATTTCAAAGAGCGCCGCAGGGAGCAGCGTCTCAAATTGGGCGGCAGTGTCTGGTTTAATTCTGATGGCGACGGCAGGACCCTGCGAGGTCAATTGATTGATGTAAGCAGCAGCGGTATGGCGTTTACCTGTTATAATAATAGAACTATTCCCGCCCGCGGCCGGCAGATAACCGCGAGATTTTCAGTGCCGTTTTTTGCGCCCGATGGCGTTATTCAGGAAAGAAAATTCACTCGCACGGCGAAGATTTGCCGCATCGGCGGCGCCGGCAGCTATCTCAAACGCATAGCCGTTCAGTTCGCAGAACCCTTGCCTTTCAGGCCCGCCGAGCAAAACCACCTGCCCGATGCCGATGTAACTGTTATTTCCTCCGTCCAAAACTGACATTTCTCTCAATTCTTTTTTATTTCTAATCTTGTTTTGTTGCCGCTTCTGTGTAAAATCATATTCTAAATTTATATGTTCTCAGGGAGCGTAAAAA
>JBAVNP010000011.1:0-1887 GCA_049691175.1 Sedimentisphaerales bacterium | reverse complement strand
GAATAAACGGCTCGGACAGCACTTCCTCATCGACCTTAATCTTATGGAACTTCTGCTTTCAAACGCAAATATCACGGAAAATGACATAGTTATCGAAGTAGGCACCGGCACAGGGTCATTGACAGGCGAACTTGTCCAAAGGGCAGGAAAAGTTATAGCTGTCGAATGCGATGATATTCTTGCGGAGATAACAAAACAGCATCTTCGTAACGCGAAAAATTTCGAGATGGTAATTGCGGATGTCCTTGAAAATAAAAATACCATCAATCGTCAGGTACTTGAAAAAGTGCAGGAAGCACAGCAGGAAGTTTTCGGACGGGTTCTCCTTGTGGCAAATCTGCCGTATAATGTGGCCTCGTCTGTAATGATGAATCTTCTGGATGGACCGGTCGTTGCCGATGAAATGATAGTAACGGTGCAGAAAGAAGTCGCTCACCGTATGGCAGCCGAGGCGGACAGCGATGATTACGGGGTGCTGAGCATCTTCTTAACGGCGATGGGACAGTGCAGGGTTTTAAGGAAACTATCGCCAAAGGTGTTCTGGCCGCAGCCGCAGGTGGATTCGGCTATGGTGCGATTCGATAGAGACGCGAAAAAAGTAGCTGAAATTCATAATATTGAACTGTTCAAACAGGTTGTAAATCTTTTTATGAACCATCGGCGAAAGATGATGAGAGCCTGCGTAAAATACGCCGAAGACAGACTTGCAAGCGTTCATAACTGGGAAGATATTTTCACAAGGGCATTTGTTGACCCTCATCACCGGCCTGAGGAATTAAGCGCAGTAGATTATGTCTCAATCGCAAACCTGTGCAATGAAATACTCGGTTAAATTTCCACCGAGGCGTGGCGATGGGCATGACATTCGATGTTCACGGCAACGGGAAGTGAGGCTATATGGCAGGGGGCAGTTTCAATCATAACGGCAAGAGCGGTTGTATCGCCGCCAAGACCTGCCGGGCCGATGCCAAGCGAATTTATTTTTTGTAAAAGCTGTTTTTCCATATCGGCATAAAAAGAATCAGTGTTGTGGGAGTTGAGTTTTCGCAGCAAGGCTTTCTTGCTTAAGAGACAGCACTGTTCAAAATCGCCGCCGAGACCTGCGCCAACAACAAAAGGCGGACAGGCATCAGCGCCGGCCTGTGCGACGACGTTTATAATCCAGCCGATAATTTTTTCCCTATCGTCGGTCGGCAGAAACATTTTGAACTGACTTTTATTTTCGCAGCCGCCGCCCTTAGCCATCAGCGTTATCCCGATTTTATCGCCCGTGGCAATTTCCGTGTGGATAACCGCAGGGGTGTTTGTATCGGTGTTTTTTCGATTATTCAAAGGCTGGGCAACAACACTTTTACGCAGGAAGCCTTTTTCGTAACCTCTTGCTATCCCTATATTTACAGCGTCAACAATCGTAGTATTATCAGGGCTTACAGAAACCTGTGAGCCGATTTGAAGAAACACTACGGCAAGACCGGTGTCCTGACAGATAGGGATTTGTTGGTCTTTTGCAATTTTTGCGTTTTCGATAAGCTGATTTAAGATTTTTTTCGCGGAGACGTTTGACTCTTTTTGTGCAGCGGTCTGTAAAGTAGCCAGAACATCCTGGGGCAGTTCGTGGCTGCTTTTTATACAGAGTTTTTCAACTTCCGAAGCGATTTTTTCAAATTGGACAGTTCTCATTTAATGTCAATATCGAAAGTTTTATACATTGTATTTGTCTCGACATCGGATACTCTTACGGCAAGAACATGCCGGCCGGGTTTTAAATCAGTTATTGTTATTGTAAAGTCTTCCTCTGTTGTGTCAAAGATGCCGTCCTTCGGCAGTGTTGAAATCCATTTTTCGTTACTGTCGATTGCATAGCTTAAACTTTCGATAACGCTATAC
>JBAVNP010000010.1:0-2870 GCA_049691175.1 Sedimentisphaerales bacterium | reverse complement strand
TTTTTTTCTCGTATTTTCGGAATGAGGCTCGGCACCGACAAAGGCTTTTTTCAAAGCGAGGTCGCCGACGTTTACGCCATACTCATCGAGTTTTGAACGAACGTGCAGCAGATAGCTCGGCGTGATGTGCAAAACGGTGGTGCGAAAATCCTTCATCAACTGAACCTGTCTTTTTGTATTTCCGCCGGCGGCTGGAATTACCATCATACCGACTCGCTCTGCGCCGTAATGCATACACAGGCCGCCGGTGAAAAGGCCGTAGCTCATCATATTCTGCAGGATGTCATTTTTAGTTGAGCCGGTGGCGCAAATGCTTCTTGCCATAATGTCGGTGGCGGCGTCGAGGTCTTTGGCCGACAGGTAAATCACCGTAGGGACTCCGGTTGTGCCGCTGGATGTGTGAATCCGCACGACCTCGGAAGTATCGACAGCGAGAAAACCTTTCGGATAATTCTGGCGAAGGTCGTCTTTCGAGGTAAGAGGTATTCTGCGAAGGTCGTCGAGAGACTTAATATCGTCAGGAGAGTTTATGCCGACAGAGGGGAGTTTTTTTTTGTAAAAGGGGGTTTGCAGTGCTGAAGCAATTATTGTCTTGAGCCGCTGCAGCTGCAGGCCGCGGATTGATTTGATATCCGCGGTTTCGATGTCCTTGTTCCAGTAGCGGATTTCCATTTTTTACGGCCTTACAAGCGATAGTATCATTAAATATCCGGATGGATGAGTATTAAAGCGGTAAAAGAGCATAAAAAATAATGCTCAGGAGAGGAATCGAACCTCCACGAGATTGCTCCCACCAGCCCCTCAAGCTGGCGCGTCTGCCAGTTCCGCCACCTGAGCATTAAATATAAATTTTCATACTACCGTAAAATCGGGCATAATACAAGGTTATTTTACCGGCAAAAAACGGATTCAATGTTATCCGGCTTGTGCCAGGTACTGTTGGGCAGTCTGCAATTTCTGTGGAAACTTGTTACGCTTAAACGCTATGTTCCATTTTTTCAAAGTAATCCAGCCGCCAAAACGAATCAGGCTGTTTCGCCATGGACGATACCACTTTTGCCAGCCAAGGTGAATATTATTGAAAAAGAAAATCATGGCAGGAAATGAAAAGATATTTACCGCTATAAGAAACATATATTTGAACCGATAAAACCTGCCCATAATCTTTTTCGCACAGGTATGAACCTGTTCGGCAGTCAGGGGCTTGTCAGGTTCAAATAAAGGGAAATTGCCGTCATAGTATTCCCAGCCGATATACTGGCGATGGTAAATCCGGTTCTGCCGGGCCAGTCTGCGCCTCAATTCCGTGCCGGGAAGGGGAACTGGAAGCATTACCTGTACCGTATCGATTTTAGCTTTGACGATAAAGTCCTTATAACATCTGACACGTTCCTCTACAGGTATATCGAGACCGGCGCCGTCCTTAAGCGGATAACCAAAGATAAACATACCGTGTACCAAAAATCCGAATCTATGAAATATCTTCGCCATGGATACCATCTCGGAAGAACTCATATGCTTATTCATCGCTTTTAATTCTATATCTATAGGCGATTCAAAGCCAATAGCTACTGTTTGAACACCTGCCTGCCGCATCGCGGAAAGCAGTTCGGTATCACGAGCCTTGTCCAGACGTATCTGAACCGTTATGTCCAGCCTTCGGCCTATTCGTTTCTGGTAAGAGGCAAGCAGATTGCAGAACCTAATCGTTTCGTCCCGCTGCTGGCCGAAAAGGTCGTCAACAATGAAAAATTTGCCGGCGTTTCTCGTTTCGACAAGGAGACTGATGTGCTCAAGCAGCCTTTCCGGCTCGGCATATCTCGGTTTGCCCTTGACTGTGCAAAACTCACAATCCATACCGCAGCCCCGTATTCTTTCGACGGGATAAATCTTAATGTTCGCATAGCGAACCAGAGAAAAATCCGGCAAAGGCAGCTTGTCAAAGTCCATTAGCTGCTCCCTTTTTTCGGTGAAGACAATTTCGCCGTTCTTCAGATATGCAATACCTTTTACTTCATCTGTGTCCCTGCCGTTTTCTATTGCCCCCAACAGTTCGGTAATTGTTTCTTCAGCTTCGCCGATAACAACATAGTCAACGCCGGAAGAAAGAGCCTCTGATATATTATCTTCAACGAAATGCTGACCGCCTGCTATTGTGATGATTCCCATCTTTTTGTAGAACTTTGCTAGCTGGTATAGTCGGGATATAGTGCTGGTCAGGCCGCCATAAAGACCGACTACATCCGCAGGCCTCTGCTGCTGCAGGAATTCATGGTCGGCTCCGCCTGATTCGGATACAGGGCCGAATCTGCCGAGGTTATTCTCATCTATAACCTCAACATCCCATTTTGCCATTTTGTTCGCCGCACTGGCCACACAAACAGGCCCCAGCGCCGTTGTCTTTTTGGCTATATGCGAATAAATATTAAAAGCCGGATAAGCTGGAATAACGATTCTGTATCTATATCTGTATCTGGATGAATCAAACACGACAAAAATCCCTATATATAATTTTCGATTAACTTTAGCCTCAGTTGCCTTGGGTCTGAAATAGGCTACAGTGCCGAAAGATAAAAATCAAGAAATTTCAAGGCTGGGCCTTTTTTTAATAAAATCTATATCGGCTTGCTTTCGCCCCAAATAAGCTGTAAGCGAGGGCTAAAAATAAAGCCGTTGGCTTTGCATAACTCGACAATGAGGGGACTTATCCTTAAATATTGGGAGATATTTTTAGCCTGGGGCATCAGCAGGATTTTTGAGCGGTCAAAATCTTTCAAATCATTAAGAATCTGGTGAACTTCGGTAATATCCTCTATCTTTTCCATTACAAACTTTAACTGATAGTCATAATTTTTAATAAGTTCCGCAAT
>JBAVNP010000009.1:0-10079 GCA_049691175.1 Sedimentisphaerales bacterium | reverse complement strand
GTATTGAAGTTATAAAAAAATCCGGCTCGAATAATATAAAACTCCTCGCCGATTTTTTTCATATGGATATTGAGGAAAAAAATATTGCCGAGAGTATAAAACAGGCCGCTGAGTTTATCGGTTACGTGCATTTTGTTGACAGTGACCGCAAGCCGGCAGGGATGGGACATATTGATTTAAAATCCGCCGTCGATGCCTTGAAAAGTATCGGCTATAATGGTTTTTTATCCGCCGAGGCCTCGCCTTTGCCCGATTCGCAAACCGCCGCCGAGCAGACAATGAAAACTTTCAAACTTTTGTGTGCGTAATTGGAATGTGGTTGAGGATTAAAATATTTTCTTGTAAATATGACAGTAGGGCGTTTTGCCGTTCTTTTCGTAGTAATGTTGATGGTATTGCTCGGCCAGCCAGAATGTCTCTGCCGGTTTGATTTCAGTTTTCACATCATACCCTTTTTGTTTCAAAATCTGCACTAATTTTTCAGCGGTTTTCTTTTGCTCGTCATCAAGATAATAAATTCCGCTGCGGTATTGTGTCCCGACATCGGGTCCTTGCCTGTTTAGCTGAGTAAAATCATGTATTTCGAAAAACAGCTTTGCCAAATTTTCATGATTTGTTTTCGCAGAGCTATAAACAACCTCGACGGCTTCCGCGTGTCCGGTATTGTCCGTGCAGACTTGTTCATAAGTCGGTTTTTCCGTATGCCCGCCTATATATCCTGATATTACAGATATAACGCCCGGTGCGTTTTTGAAATAGTATTCAACTCCCCAAAAACACCCGCCCGCAAAGATTGCCCACTGCCCGTCAGGTATAAAGTCCATCGAGATTGAATTGATGCAGAATCGTGTGTTTTTCTTTGTAAGGTTTTCTCCGAGAAATACGTGTCCCAGGTGAGCGCCGCAGTTTGCGCATACATTTTCCGTTCGCACCCCGTCCGCATCAAGTTGCGATATTACCGCGCTTGGTATTTGCTCATCGAAACTGGGCCAGCCGCACTCAGATTTGAATTTTGACGAGGATTCGAACAGCGGCATACCGCATCTTTTACAAAGATATAGCCCTTTTTCAAAAAAATTATTATATTCGCCGCTGAATGGCAACTCAGTGCCTTTATAGACAATTACCCGTTCTTCTTCTGCGGTAAGTTTTTTATACATATTATTCTCCTTCGCCGCGTTTGGATTGGCCGCTTGTTTCTTCTCTTTGCAGCTTGTAAGCAGAACGAGTAATATTAATGCTGCAAAGATTGATTTAACGGCAGTAGGGCAAGCCGTTTTCATTTTTTTTACAGCCTCTAATGAAACTGGCTATTTTTTTTGAAACTCAAGCTTTTGCAGTTTGTCAAGGTCGGGTTTCTTCGCGGCGATTTTAAGCGACTCTTCATAAAGAGCGTTAAGGTCGCCCAGGTCTCTTTTAGAACCCCGGCGTATGAATATTGGTATCTTATAAAGAGGAGCGTCTACTGTGATAACTTGGCCGCCGGTGTATATTTTATTTTTGTTCCACGCATCGATCCAATTTTTGCCTGCCGGCAGATATAAAGAATGCTGCGTTTTTCCTTTTTCCCAGATAGCCGACACAAGAATATCCGGCCCGTACATATATGTCTGCCAGTCGTTCCATGCCTGCTGTTGTTGGGGATAAACCAAAAACAGCGGTCTTGCCATTGGCATACCATCTTTTCTCGCTTCTTTCGCAAGACCGTATGAATAATCGGCGAGTCTTTCATGAATTTTCGAATAAAGCCTCCAGATAGCGATAAGCTGCGTATCATAATGCGGCTCTTCTATAAGGTCCCACAGCCCTTTATCTTCCATCGGCCCCACTTCCATTATTGGACAAAAGCAGCTGAACCCCAGCCATCTTGCGGTTACTTCATGGTCGCTGAGTTTAGTATATCCGCCTGTGTCCGACCCCCATATAGGGAATCCTATTATAGCGGACCTCTGCAAAGCTATAATCGCGGCTCGAAGCGCTTCAGGTACGGTCTTTTTATTTTTGCTGTCGTTGCCGATATCGCCGCCCCAGAATGCTGCATATCGGCTGCTGTTGGTATAGCCTGCTCGCGGCATTAACACAAAATCATCACCGCAAATCTTTTTGCTGATGTCATAAGTGGCTTTTGTGTACAGAACAGGGTATTGATTGCGATATTCCCTTAAAAATTTACCGTTGAAAGCCTTGTTTACGTAGTCACATGGCACAAGTTCCTCGGCACGGTCGAGTTTGAATCCCCTGACACCTTGTTTAAGAACTTTCGCGATGCCTTTTTTCTGCCACCATTTCACAGCCGCAGGATTTGTAAAATCTATATGAACGCGAAACAAGTTATCGCGCGCCATTTCCTGTCCTTTAAGGTCATAACCTTTTTCGACAGCTTCCTTTGCCATATCTCCCATAACCCACGGAGCTATCCACAGCACAAAGCGGATATCTTTACCTTTCAGCCATTTAATCATTTCCGTCGCGTTTGGAATTCGGTTCGGGTCCCATTCGAAATCACTGTATCCGTCCGGCCCGATTGCCCAGGGCCTGTCCACCCAGTATATACTCATCGGGATATCGAATGCCTTCATCATAAGTATATCTTCGACAACTTCGCTGTTATAAGGAGCGGCAACTTTCGTGCCGTCATAATAGGTTTCCCTGTTGGTATGATTATCTCTCCATCTCCACGGCCCGAAAATCCATTTCGGCGGTAATATCGTCGGCCCCACATAGAGCGAATGTGTCTTCACAAGTTCAGCAGGGCCGGCAGCGGTATTAAGAATCATAGAAGGCCTCGGCCCCTCAAAGGTAATCTGAACGAGATTAGGCTCTGATTTGCAGAAATCGTATGTGCCCGGCCATGTTCCCTCGACAAAGAGACTGTAATTTCGTGACGATATGTAAAATGGACAATAAAGCGAAACGGTCGGCTTGACTAACATTATAATAAACTGGCCGCGCAAGTTCATAGCCTCTTTTATCCCCGGCTTCCATCCAAGTACCTGATTCCCGTCGACAACCCGTTCCATAAGGCCGGTAAAATATTCATCACCTGCCGCGCTTATTGAAAAACCCCATTGGAATATATCGTCAAAACCAGATGCCTTGAAGTTGATGCGGAATGAATTTTTATCTTCGGTAAAGCTGATTGTAGCCTTCTTCCCTTCATTTAGTGTCCAGACCGCCGTAAGACCGTTGTCAAGCATGGTTATACTCGTCGGCTGTTCCTTCAGGTACAATTTTGTCTGAGGGGTCTCAAGAAATATTGGAAATTTCTCAGAGCCTATCGACAGGGGCTGTTTCAGATGTGGCGAAGTTATGATAAATGAATGGTTCTTGTATTCGACATCTCCGAAGATGTTATTTACAAACAGTGCAACTAAACCGAAGGCAAGTACAACTCGTTTCATTTTTGATTCCTTTCAAATTTGCTCGTCGCAGTTTACCCGCCCCGTGCAATGCGGGTAAACTGTCGAGTATTATATCCGTTCGGTTTTATTATTGCCAGTTTATTTCCAGCATTCGCTGCTGGGGACCCGGTTACATCTCAGCCACGTGTCAGCCAGCGTGCCGAGGTCTTTCATATTCAGAGAACAGTCCCCGTTAAGGTCTTCCGGCGAGCATATCTGCTCATAGACGATGATATTATCTAACCAGGTTTTTATTAGTCCGCCGTTGGCGTTGCCGGCCAGATTGACTGACACGACCATATATGGTTGGGTAGCCGTGAACGCATCGCTTCTCTTCTTCTCGAGACAGGTATGTCCATAGACCAGATCGCAGCAGCCTCGACATTTGATTCTGTCAGTCACCTTATCAGGACGTTCAAGAAGCATAAAGGTGTTCCTCCCAGTGCCTTCCGAAAAACGTATAATATTATCTGATTTATGCACTTATAGGTTGTTGAGCCGGTCAGAAATCAATTGAGCATCCTTTCACTTGACAATGCTTCGCCGCGGCATAGAATGAACCTTGGTTTTTTTAGAATGCTGGTAAGCCCAAAAATGGAGAATAATTATGGGTAAAAAAGTGTATGTTGGAAATTTAGGTCCTGATGCAAACCAGGCAAGCCTGGAAGCTTTATTTTCAGTATTTGGGAAGGTCGAAAAGGCTTATATAGTCACTGACCGCCAAACAGGAAAAAGCAAAGGTTTCGCTTTTGTCGAGATGAGCAGTGATGCTGAAGCTCAGGCGGCAATAAAAGCGCTGGATGGAAAAGAGTGCGGCGGTTACACGGTTAAGGTTAATGAAGCCAAATCCAGGTAGGGCGTCTCAACGTTCAAATGCTCCCAGGTCAGGCCCGGCCCCGTTAAAGGGCAGTCTGACGTCAATTCCCGCATCTATCAGTGAGCTTGTTTTGGCAGGACGGAGAAACTTCAGTTTAGGCAGTTCGCCTTTTGACCCTCGCGGGCCGTCGATTCCATTAGGGTCAAGGCTTGCAAAATCAGCGTCTCTGACCGAAAAGCCGCTGTTCCAGGAATTATAAGAATTATCAATCAGAGTGCCGATGGTATCTGAACCAAAATACGAGATATTGTTGCGCAATACGTGAATTACGCCGGTAGTTGGATTATCAAATTTAAAATTCTTCTCCCCGTTTCTCACGCCGGTACAATTATAAACAGTAACTCCTGTCGCATCTGTTTTTTTCCGGTTTAGGTCAAAGCCGTTATGCTGCTGGTTATAAGCCATACAGCGGATTACAATATGTGCGCCGCCGCCTTGGCCCAGTTTAAACCCGTTGCCGTCTCCCTGAAAATTCGGGTCGTTCCAGATATTTTCACCGTTGCGAAATGCCCAGCAATCCTCAACCCTGATGCAATTGCCTGCCCACCACAAATCGAAACCGTCATCGGAGTTGCTCCACGACCTGCAGCCGCGAATTATATTCCCCGGTCCCAGACAGGCCGTGCATCCGGTTGAGCCTTTGGTTGCGAAGCCGTCAGCGTCTTCACCGTGCTTTTTCGGGTCGTAGTTCAGATATGAATCGCAGTTTAAAATCAGGTTATAAGCAGCGCCAGCCGACATACGGAAACCGGCGTTTCTGTTCATTCTTGTTACAATCTGCTCGAAAATATTATGAGTTCCGATTGTGCAAAAACCGTAAGACCCGGCGTGCTGAATAATAATACTCTTAAGGTGCCAATAACTTCCCTCTAGGTAAATCCCATTATTTCCCTTTTCTTCCTGCTGCCGGGCGAAATCCAGAATAGCAGTTTCATTTCGATACCCCTGCAGTGTTATGAGTTTTTTGGGTGAGCCGCTTTTTGAAATCAGGACAGTAGCGTTATAGTCGTGCTGGCCGCCGCGCAGAAAAATAGTATCGCCCGCTTTTGCCAGGCTCACTGCTTTGGGAATCGTTTTAAAGGGATGGTTTATAGTGCCGCTGCTGCTGTCATTTCCGTTGGGAGCTACAAAATAAGTGCTGCAATACGCCGGATAGACCGCCAAAAATATCAACAGAACAATACAATATTTTTTCCTTACTTCTTTTTGCATCTTTAGCATCCTTGCTTCGTTTATTTCAGCCAGTTCTCCGCAAACGCCGCGAATTCATCGAAGCTGACTATACAGTCATAATTCAAATCCACTCCGTCGGTTTCATTACAATCATCCGACAGCCAGTATGTTACGAATTCGGCAAAATCATTCAGCGATACTATATTATTGCCCGTAAAATCGCCGTACAGACCGCTATACACTTCGTCTGAATTGTCAGACTCGTTCGAAGATGTATCTGCTTTCTTCGCCCCCTTATTTTCTTAATTTATTTACTGACAAGTCGCTGTCGTCAGGTTCGGGCCGGTTACCATCATATAATCTATATTTGCCAGGCCGCCGCTGGTTGTCGCTTCAAGGCGTATTGTTTTTACTCCTGTCGTTAATGTAACTCCGCTTGTAGTTACGGTAGTCCATTCTGTAAATGAACTTGTTGCCGGGAAACTGATGCCCGATAAAACTGTTGAACCGTTTACGAGCAGATTGCCCGGCCTGACGCTTGTACAGGAATATCGCCAGGTAAAAGTATATGTGCCGGCTGTAAGAATATTTATACTCCAGTTGATGCCTTCGCCGGTCGCATTTTGGGTATTTACAAAGCCTGTGCCTGTATATCCATCGTTATTATTGTCAATTGTACCAGTTGGATCCACGCTGCAGAAACCGTCAGTATTTTCCTGAATGGTAATGCTCGTCACAGGAGCGGCGGGCGTTGCAGAAACCTGACTGGAATACGCCGACTCATTGGATGATGTATCGACTGCTGTAACGACATAGTAATATGTTGTGCCGTTTGTAACGCTGTTATCTGTATAATCTGAACTGCTCAAAAGCGAACCGTTTAATTGACTGTATCCGGAACCAGATGTTGTCGAACGGTAGATATTGTAACCGTCTAAATCACCTTCGGCATTGTCGTTCCAGTTGAGCGAAACAGTCGCATCACCTGCATCCGCTGAAAAACCTGTCGGGGCTGCCGGAGCATTAATGTCAGGCGGAATTATCATCCAGTTATTGGCGAAAGCTGAAAATTCGTAGAAGTTGACCGAACAGTCATCATCCAAATCTGCCAATGATGTAGCTTCACAGTCGTTTACAAGCCACAGGTCGCACAGGTAGCCAAGGTCATCTGTTTCCACGATGCCGTTAACTATGAAATCACCGTATATTGTCGGTATAGCGGTAACTTCGCTTGAATGCGCTGATTCATTCGAAGAAGTATCAACCGCAGTAACAACATAGTAGTAGGTTATTGTATTTGTAACGTTGCTGTCGTTGTAATCCGGAGCGATTAATAGTGAACTGTTCAGCTTGATATATCCGGAGCCTGATGTCGTTGAGCGATAGATATTGTAGCCCGCTAAATCGCTTTCGCTGTTGGCGTTCCAGCCGAGCAGGACAATTTGGTCACCAGCCGCTGCCTCCAGACCTGTCGGCGTTGCCGGTGCATTTGTATCCGCAGGTGTTGCCGAAGACTGGCTTGAGTAGCCGGATTCATGTTCGTTAACATCAACCGCGGTAACAACATAATAATATGTCGTATTATTAATAACGCTATCGTCCGTATAATTTGAATTGCTCAAAAGCGAACTATTCAGTTTGCTGTATCCGCTTCCCGAAGTTGTCGAACGATATATATTATATCCGTCTAAATCACTTTCGCCGTTGTCGTCCCAGTCCAGACCGACCGAACCATTATAACCTGTTGCCGACAGACCGGTCGGTGCGGCTGGAGGATAATCCACGCCGCTGTCGCTATATTCATAACATCCGAGGTCTGGTGCACTGCCGTTATACGGCAATCCGACATTTGTTCCGCCGTCAATGAGGTCGCTTCCGGTCGCAAGATGGAGAAAATTCAATACAGGCAGATTGCCGTCCGACTGTCGCGGGCCATCGATTCCATTGGAGTCAAGGCTCGCGAAATCCGCATCGGTAACTGTAAAACCATTCCACGAATTATACAGGTCGTCAACCTCAGCATAAATATTTACTGAACCCCGGTGCGAGATATTATTGCGCAATACTGAAGCTATATGTTCATCGAAGTAAAAATTCTTACCGGCGTTACTCACGGTGGTGCAGTTATAGACCTCAACCGGAAGCGTATCTCCATTTATGTCGATTCCATTATGCGGATGGTTATAAGCTATGCAGCGGATTAATACATGATTGCCGGCGCTTAGGCCTAATTTAAAGCCGTTGCCGTCTCCATTCCACGTTGAGAGGCCCCAGCGATTTACACCGTTGCCAAAAGCCCAGCAGTCCTCGAACCGGATAACGTTTTGAGTATAATACAAATCAAAACCGTCATCAGCGTTGTTCCAAGACCGGCATCCTCTGAATATGTTGCCCGGACCGATAGTGCTCGATTTCACCGCAAAACCATCCGCGTTCTCGCCACCATTTGGGGCATCGTAATTTAAATAAGAATCACAGTTCAGCACCAGATTATAAGAACCTTCTTCGTGCAGCTGAATTCCGGAGTCGCTGTTCATTCGGCTGACTATTTGCTCTGCGACATTGTAAGAACCGGCAATATACAAGCCGTTATCCCCGGCATACTGAATGGTAAAACCTTTAAAGTGCCAGTAACTGCCGCCAAGGCTGATTCCTCTGCTGCTGGTCCCATACGGCTGGCCAGTGAAATCCACAATGACATTTTCATTCTGATAATTCTGCAATGTTATAGGGTTTCCCGATGCGCCGCTTTTTGAAATCGAGATAGTGGTGGTATAGCCGTGTGTTCCGCCGCGGAGATAAATAGTATCGCCCGCCGCAAGCTGTGCCAGACCCACGGCCTTGGTAATCGTTTTAAAGGCAGAGTTGATAGTAGTGCCACTGTTGCTGTCGCTTCCGTCTGGCTGGACAAAATAAGTAGTGCAATACGCCGGACAGACCGCAAAAAATATGCACAATATTAGCGAAAAAAGAAAATGTTGCCGTCTTTGTACAGCCGGTATTCCCGCCCGAAATTGATATATTTTAACAATCACCATCCAACTATAGTTATTATATCATAAAAGTTTAGTAATTGCAAGGCGTTTCCGGTCTTATAAAAACGACAAAAAACAGCTTATTCCTTGGTTTCCCTTAAAATTCACTATGAAATGTCTTTTCGCAAAAGCATGACCCAAACCTGTTTTTCAGATGTTTATCAAAGGTAACCTTTGGATTTTTTGCTTAAAGTTTTAAGGGTTTTAAGGTCTCCGCTAATAAGAGCCTCTTTTTTCTGGTGTGACCATCTTTTTATTTGATGTTCACGCTTGATAGCTTGCAGCTCAGTTGAAAATATTTCTTTATAGACAAGTTTTACTGGCAATCGGCATGCTGTCCATTTTGCGGCCTGACCTGTATTATGTCTTTTTATACGTTCTTGAATATTATTAGTATGTCCAATATAGTAACTTTTATCTGAGCATTGGAGAATATAAACGTACCACACTTTTAGATGATTCCTATATTGGTTTTATTTAAATGCCCTTCGGCGCGCTACGCTTGCTCAGGGCACTCGATGCAGCAACAAATGTTTGTAGATTCCACAAGATGGCCTGCCATGAGTAGAATCGAATGGCCTGCCATGAGTAGAATCGAATGGCCTGCCACGAGTAAGGCTTTCAAAACTTTTTAGTGTTTTGAAAGCCGCATCGAGTGGAGGCGGCGGGATTCGAACCCGCGTCCCGAAACGTTTCAAAACAGGTTTCTACATATTTAGTTATTCTTTTGGTTTCTCGCCTTGCCAAACACCGAATAACAGGTTTTCGGCTCAGCCAGTTCGTATCTTTTCACGCTGCTCGGACGAACAACCTTGCAGAGTTATCCCGCTAATCGGCGTCCTGCGAAATCGGCGGGAACAATCCCGCAGAACGAGCCGCTTTAATTAAGCAGCCATTGATAATTGGTAGTTGCCAATTAATTTTTTTGTCGATGATTAGCCAGGCCAACGACAATCCTGGATATGCCGCCTGCTTCTCTACCCGTCCGGTCGAAGCCTTTCGCCCCCGGAGTCGGCTTTTAGCCGACAGAGCAATCGAAAATCGGAATTTGAGATTGCGTTCTAATTTCGACTGTCGATTTTCTTATGGTTTTATCTTTCTAATTTTTAAAAGAACCATTTTTTGCATACACACAAAATCATTATACCATAATCAATCATAAAAGTCCAGAGCGGCGATATTTATAATTCTCAGCGGAAAAAATTTTATTGAAATCGAAGTCATTTTCCGATATAATACAATAGCGGGTTTCCCCTGCGGTGTTCGACAGGAAGGTTCATATTTGAAGAACCGATGCCCATATTTAGGGAAGTCGGAACCTGACGGCTCAAAAACGCCCCTTAAGTGGGGACTTTTGAACGCTTGAAGCTGACTACCCACCTTGAAATACTGGGTTCTTTAAATAGCCTACCATCGGCACAGGCGGAGGTTACCGCGATTAAAAAGGTCTGTTAATTCAGACCTTTTTTATTGATAACCACAGATTACACGTGCCGTTAGGCATCCCATAGGGAGATTGGGCGGATTTTTTTCACCGCAGAAACACCGTTTCTATAATAAAAAACTTGATATATTTTTCAGCAGATACTATGC
>JBAVNP010000008.1:0-1941 GCA_049691175.1 Sedimentisphaerales bacterium | reverse complement strand
GTTCATATTTATTCAAAGGCACTGTTAAGTAATCTGGCAAGTCTCAAAAATCTATGCAAGCCCGAAACAAAGTTCTGCGCAGTGATAAAAGCCAACGGATATGGGCACGGTATTAGAGAGATTGTCGAGATACTGAAAAAAGGCCCTGTGGATTTTTTTGCCGTAGCAAATGTTTATGAGGCTGCTTTCATCGCTGATGTTGTTGGCCAGGCAAAAATTCTGATACTCGAACCGATACATACCGCATATAGTAGCGATGCCGTAAAGTTATGCGCCCAAAAAGGCTTTCATTGTGCTGTTGTCGATATTGAAGCACTGAAATTTGTTCAGGATTGCCTGGCAAACAGTTCTGATGTATTGAATGTTCATATAAAGGTCGAAACAGGTATGGGACGCTGCGGTATTGACGCCGAAAAGGCCGCTGAGCTGATTAAAAAAGTCCGGTCTTTTCGTAATGTCAAACTTGCGGGCGTATATACCCATTTTTCAACGGCAGCGGAAAAAAATTTGTCTTTTGCCGAGCAGCAGCTTGAAAGGTTTAAGAAATTTCTCTCCGGCCAATCCCTGCTTGCCTGCAAGGACGTTATTATTCACGCCGCCAACAGCGCGGCTATGCTTAATATGCCGCAGGCTCATTTCGATATGGTTCGCTGCGGAATAGCGATGTTCGGCTGGGCGGAACACAGGGACATTCTCAATGTAAAACTTACTCCTGCGATGAAATTTGAAGCGCCGATAGTCCAAATCAATCGCTACAAACAGGGTCAGACGGTCGGTTACGGCAGAACATTTACCGCTTGGCGAGATACAATCGGAGCAATTGTGCCGGTCGGCTACGCCGATAATTACTGGCGTTTGTATTCGAACAATGCGGTTATGAAAATCGGGGATAATTTCGCGCAGGTCATCGGCAGGGTAAGTATGGATAAAACCATACTTGATGTTACTGATATTCCTGATGTGAAGATAGGCCAATATGTAACGATAATCGACAATGACCCCCAAAGTCAATGCAGTGTATATAGATTAGCCGAAATGGCAGATACAATATGCCACGAAGTGCTGACTTCGCTGCCGGCCAGGGCGTTAAGAATTATTCATTGATTATGTGGAAGTAAAGAAATATAGAGGTAAGGAAGCAAGGAAATAGTACGGCCAATCAACCTTCTTTAAATTATTCTTTTTGAAAAGTTTCCCAATTATCCATTAAAGAATTAAGCATCGCTCCAACTCTATTATATTCATTTAAAAGTCTTGTATAGACATCTATTAAAATATATTTGCAATCTTTCGAAAAATCGAGCCAAACTTTCGTTTCCTCACATGAGCCATTAGAATCATTTAAATGTCTTATGAAAACATTTTCATATCTTCTTTTAGCCCAGCCTTCAGCTATATTGGCGGGCACCGACCTTGAAGATTTACGAATTTGCGTAACAATAGAATAAATTTCTTCTTTGGGGAATTTCTTAGTTATCTCAAAAATTTCCATAGCCAATTTGTATGATAATTGATATACAATTAAATCTCGGTAAGTTTTTATTGTCGGATTTTCTTTGTAATCATTATTTTGCATTTGTTAGCGTCTCCTTAATCCTTAATCCTTACTTCCTTACGTCTTTACTTCCTTGCATCTTTTTAAGTGCATAATCGCAATGGCAGCGACATCATTATGGTCAAAGGCCATCGGGGGCAGGTTATTTATCTCAAACCATTTTGCCTCCGCGGCGTCATCACCGCCTTTGATTTTACTGTCTTTTGTAATTCCGATAAACATTACAGATATATTTCTGCCGCGAGGGTCTCTGCCGCATTTGCCGAATGCCTGCAATTGTGTCAGTTTAACGCTTGTCAACCCGGTCTCCTCGGCAAGCTCTCTTGCCGCCGCATCTTCAAGTTCCTCGTCCATATCCACAAAACCGCCGGGGAATGCCCATAGCC
>JBAVNP010000007.1:0-2024 GCA_049691175.1 Sedimentisphaerales bacterium | reverse complement strand
GGTATGGTATATTCTGCGGCGGTGCTGCCTATGGCGATAAGGAAATTCCTATTCCATACGGCGGCAGTGCAGGCGGAATAGGCAACAATACGACCAGCGGTGCAGGCGGCGGCGGTGTTGAAATCGTTGCTACAGGCAGCGTAACTTTAGGCGCCCGTGCCGGGATATATTCCGAAGGCGGCAGTGTTAACTATTCGGCAAACCAAGTTGCTGGCGGTGGTGCCGGCGGTTCAGTTAGAATTATTGCCGGTACAACTTTCTCCAATAGCGGCATCATTGATGTAAACGGTGGCCGCGGCGGCAATTCCAGTGGTAAGTTTAACGTTACCGGCGGCGGCGGCGGCGGCGGTCGTGTATCAGTTTATTACGGCTCAACCTATACGAATACAGGTTCTATAACCGCAAAGGGCGGCCCAAGAGGTATTTATGATGTTAATAGCGATCCGAACATCTACGGCAAGACTATATCTGACGATGGTCAGGACGGCACTTTATTTAATGCCAGATACGATGCCAACGGCGTGCCTATGAAGGCCTCGGCCCCGACTCCTCGAAGCGTCGACAAGATGGTTTATGCTCCTGTTGCAGATACCAACCTGATGCTGAAGTGGTATTCCGGTTACTATAATGGCACAGCTGCGACGGATACCCTTTACTTTGGCACAAGTTCTACTCCAGTTGCCTTGATTGCCGCTAAAGCGGTAACGGCTCGCGGCCAAGAGCAGGCGGTTGAAGTAAATATCGCTCCAAACACGACTTACTACTGGAGAATCACAACCACATCCGGCGCAATCACAACCAGCAGCGATATATGGTCGTTTAAGACGGTTGACTGGCAGTGTTCAGACCCGGGGTTTGACACATTGGTTTGGGATACCGGCTACTATTATAATTGCTTCGTTGATTTTGATGATTTCGTTGACCTTGGCAGATACTGGAATGTTTCAATCCCTGTTGTCGGTGGTGGTACGGACGGAGTCGATATGGATGCCTTGCGGATATTCGCTGACGAATGGCTGGTTAACACAAGGACTACTCCGTAACCGGCGAAAACGCGTATAATTTCAAATAGTCATTGCGGCCCCGAAAATTCGGGGCCGCAATTTTTTTTGCTTCCTTGTTTCTTTATCCCCTTACTCCTTTCCCCTTTATGCCTTGGTGTTGGAGCTTGTCCATCCGTAGATTTATCGAAGGCGGATAGATATTAGGATTTAGGATTTTTCTTTGTGCCTTAGTGTCTTGGTGGCTATCCTTTTCAAAGTTTAATACCGCGAAATCTCCTCGATATTTTTTCGCCGCCTCATCATAAGCCTTTGCCGCCTCGTTTTCTTCGTCGTAGTAGCCCAAGTGCATATCTAATCCGTTTACGCATATAACCGCTCGCCATTTATTGGTCCTTTTGCATCTGCTTACTCCCTTGTATTTTGAGCTTCTCTCTTTCCTTGTCTTTCTGCTGTTCCAGTTATTTTCCGCGATGGTAACGACTTGAAGATTATCTTTTCGGTTATCGAATCCTTTATGGTTTATATGGTCAACGACGAAGCCCGGTAATGGCGGCTTGATTTGTCGATGCATATATATTTTTCTTTTGCCCTCTATTCTTGCCGCGTAGTAGGTGTTTTTATCATTTTTGGCAAACCATTTATGTATATTTAATTTCCCATAGTCTTCCGGGTCAACGATTGCGAACTTGTTTTGTGTAAGTTTTATGCGCCTATAGGCATATCCATATCGCTTTTTTCGATAGCGCAGCAGAAAATAAACAACAATGCTTTCTATGATTGCCGGCACTTTGATTTGAAACTTTAAATACATTTTATCTCCCATGATAAATAAACTCTAAATCCTAAACCCTAAGCACTAAACAAACCTGTCCTGAGCGGATTTATCCTGTTTACCCTGAGTTTATCGAAGGGAGTGGAATCGAAGGAGTCGAAGTATTCAAAATACTAAATCCAAATGTTCAAAACGGCACTGTTTGGGTCATTTTTCGATTTTAGGGTAATTAGGATTTGTTTAGGATT
>JBAVNP010000006.1:0-3207 GCA_049691175.1 Sedimentisphaerales bacterium | reverse complement strand
AAATATAAGCCGCTCCGACCAGATACAAGGCTGGGGAGATGGAACGCCGGGGCTCACAACGCTTTATTCGCCGCAGATGGAAACGGCAACCAGCGAGGGCGTATATGTTCGTGATGTAGTAGAAACGCTTGTCGTAATGGGCCGACTGACAGAAGATCAGTTATTGGTAGTCCGAAGCGAACAGCTGAAAAATGCCAGCGCTGATATATCTGAAATACTGCTGAGACTGGGGTTTGTCAGCCAGGAAGACATTCTCACGGCCAAGGCGCGTACTTATGGATTCGAATTCAGACATATAAAGCCCGAACAAATTGATAAAGATGCTTTTGCAAAACTTAACGGCAATTTTATCGTCAGTAATAAAATAATACCCGTTAGTCTGGAAGGCAGTGTCCTGACCGTTGCTACCGCATCGCCGGAAAATGTGTTTGTGCTTGATGAAATAAAGCGGCAAACCGGCCTCGATATTCGCGTTATTGTTTGCAGCACCGAAGATGTCGAAGCCGCAATCGCGGCTCATAAGGGAAAGGAACTTGACTACAGCGTTGAAAACCTTGTAAGTGATACCGCCGAAGTTGAGGTTATTGAACAGTTGCAGGATAAGACAGAAGACCTTGAAAAAATGGCGAATGAATCCCCCATCATAAAATTTGTCAATTATATTATCAATTATGCCATTCGCCAGTTTGCCAGCGATATTCATATCGAACCCAAAGACAAGGAAACGAAAATCCGTTACAGAATCGACGGAGTGCTGTTTGAAGAAATGTCGCCGCCGGCACAAATGCATCCGGCAATCGTATCGAGGCTGAAAATAATGAGCAATCTCGATATTTCGGAAAGACGACTGCCGCAGGACGGGAAAATCTCAATTGTTGTGGGCGGCAGGGGAATAGATCTTCGCGTTTCCTGCCTGCCGACTGTGCATGGAGAAAAAGTCGTAATCAGAATACTCGACAGCAAATCAATCCTCAAAGGACTCGATTCTTCCGGTATGTCCGAAACGGTTCTGGCGGAGTTTATAAAACAGATACATAAGCCAAACGGCATACTGCTTGTTACCGGCCCGACCGGAAGCGGAAAAAGTACAACACTCTATTCGGCTCTGGGTCTGATGGACGGGAAAAAACTTAATATCTCGACCGTTGAAGACCCCGTCGAATACGACCTTGGATTCGTAAATCAGGTAAATGTCAGCGACCGAATCGGAATGACTTTTGCCGCGGCGCTGAGGAGCATGCTGCGGCAGGACCCGGATATTATAATGGTCGGCGAAATCAGAGATGCAGAAACCGCGAAAATTGCCGTGCAGGCCGCGCTTACAGGACACCTTGTGCTTTCCACTCTGCACACAAACGATGCATCAAGCTCCATCGCCAGACTTGTAAATATCGGCGTAGAACCTTATTTGATATCCGCATCGCTGAACGCGGTCCTGGCACAAAGGCTTGTTCGCAAAATATGCCTGAACTGCAAGGAACCTTATAAAGTGCCGGACAATCTTAAGGAATGTATCGAAAAGGCAGGAATCGAATCCGGAAAAATATTCCGCGGAAAAGGCTGCGATGAATGCCGGCAGAGCGGATATTCCGGCAGAATAGGAATATACGAACTGCTGGTTATGGATGAATATTTCAAGGAAATGATAAACAAAGACAGCTCAACCAATTCTATGAAAGCCGCTTTTGAAAAAACTGGAGTGGTAACTCTGTACCGGGACGGTATGGAAAAAGTCCGAAAAGGCATTACCACAATCGATGAAGTTCTTCGCGTAACAGAAGCATACGCACAAAAGTCAGGTCAGGATTCGACCAATGATGAATAAAGGTGTCCTTATGAACAGCGAATCTAAACATAGCACAGCGGCGGTAATTGATTCAGCCGGCGAGAAGTCGGATATAAAAGGGCTGCTTGCTGCTGCGATACAGGCGGGAGCGAGTGATTTGCATATTAATGTCGGTCTGCCGCCTGTTCTGAGAATCAATACAGAGCTTGTTACAATGGAATCCGAGCCGCTCAGCGCCGAAAAAGTCAAAAATATAGTGCTCGAAATGACAAGCGAGGAAAAGTTCAAAGTTTTTGAGAGAAAACGCGATTATGATTTTTCAACTGCCCTCGATGACGGAAGCAGGTTCAGAATCAATGCGCACTACCAGAAAAATTCAATCGCTATTTCGTTCAGGCTCATACCGAATCAGATACCGGATATAACCCGATTGCATCTGCCTAAAATTGTTTCGGAACTGGCGGTAATGCCGAGAGGATTAGTTCTGGTTACAGGTCATACGGGAAGCGGAAAAAGCACAACACTTGCGGCAATGATAGGCTTAATTAACTCCACATCACGCAAAAGAATAATCACCCTTGAAGACCCTGTTGAATACGCCTTTGAGAACATCCGGTCGATGATAGAACAGCGGGAAATAGGCTCCGACTGTCTCAATTTCGCTTCAGGACTCAAACACGCGCTCAGGCAAGACCCGGAAGTGATACTCGTAGGCGAGATGAGAGACCTCGAGACGACCGGCGCCACAATCACCGCTGCGGAGACGGGACATTTGGTATTAAGCACGCTGCACACGATAAACGCCGCGCAGACGGTCGAACGGATAATAGATATTTATCCGGCCCAGCAGCAGAACCAGATTCGCGCAATGCTGGCAAATACGCTGCAGGCGGTTATTTCACAAACGCTGTTCAAAAGAATTGACAAACCCGGAATGGTGCCCGCTGTAGAGATTCTGCTCTGCAATTCCGCTGTGCGAAACTGCATCAGAGAAAACAGAATCTATGAGCTGCCCAATGTCATCTCGACGTCGCGTAAAATCGGGATGCAGGAAATGGACACGAGTATTGCTGAGATATATTTCAATGGATTTATAGATAAAGATGAAGCGATAAACCGCTCGACTCATCCGCAGAAAATGGAAAAACTGCTGGTGCCCGAGAATCGCGTAAGCTTTTTGAAAAATATTCAAAGTTTAAATTAATAATCGGGAGGTATAGTAATGTCAGCCGTCGGGATTATAGATAAAATGACGGCACCGGAAAGCCGAACTTCCAGCGTCCCCAAGCAATCATTCCTTAGTCAAATATCGGGATTCAGCGTTGAATTCGGACCGTCCCGAAAGGACGTTCTCAACTTTACCAATCAAATAGCGGTAATGATTAAAGCCGGTATGTCCCTGCCTGAATCGATGGAGTCGA
>JBAVNP010000005.1:0-3806 GCA_049691175.1 Sedimentisphaerales bacterium | reverse complement strand
TGTTGTGTTATGGTTAAGCGCAGCTCGCAACGAACCGGTGCCGGAATCGCTCAGATTGGTTACCTCATAAACGACACCGCCGCGGCCGCCTGTCGCTACAGCACCATATCCCTCAGCGTCGGGAAATGCAGGCACTGCACCTGCCTTATTAAAACCGTATAGCAAAAAAAGACAAAAAACATAAATATAAAGATTTTTCATCACCGCTCCTAAGCCCCCCCTAACCCCGTGAAATACGCCTTCGGACTTAATCAGGCAAGCCGACAAACACTCCGCCTTTTGCTGTCAATATTACCTGTGTCAATGCCACAGGTGAATAATGTATTCTTATTTCCTGACCGTCAGGCCGCCAACCTATTATTAAGGCTGAATCTCTTTAAATATTGTATAATGAAACACATTATAACCTGCGCTACCCTCTAAAAGGTCAGCTTCCTTCTTGAACCAAACTGCACCAGCAGGGATATTTCGGTCATCAGTAAAGAGAATCCGGTCGCTGCAATACACTACATGGCCGTCTTTAAATATGGCATTAATCCCCGGATTGAGAACAATAACCCTGTCGCCTGCTGCTCTTCTTATTCCTGATTTATGAGTCAGGCTGTCTCTCGACCATAGCAAATCTGTGGCGTATGGTATGCTCCTGTCTAACTTGTCAAATTTGGCACAGGAAGGATCGCGATACTTATAACCTGTCCCCCCCTCCCTTTGCAGCGCGACAGTGTAGTCAGTAGGATAATAGGAATAACCTATACGCACCCATTGGTTCCCGTTAGCGCTGGTATTGTAATTCTGCGGCAAAGTGCCCCATGGAGGCGGGTCAATATATGAATCATATCTGCTATTTTTGGGCGTTTGACCGCCTGAACAATAAAATATTTTCGGGTCTGCTATATATTTCTTCTCAAACAAACAGGACCATCTCAAAGGAATAAGCTTGCCTTTGGGATCTACAGTTTTATCACAAGTTCTCCAATCATCTCGATATACAGCATACGCGTGCATTTCTACACCTTCTTTGCCGTCGAGGCAACGTATTGCTCGGTCACTAGGCATCTTATTGTCATAAGCATCGACATACATACCCATTGCCGAACCAATTCCCTTGAGCTGACTGCCGCATACCACTCGTTTGGCAATCTCTTTGGCCCTGTTCATAGATGGTATAAGAACCGAAAGCAAAAGGGCAATAATCGCAATTACTACCAACAATTCAACTAACGTAAAACCTGTTTTTCTGTTCTTTTTCACGGCTTGCTTCCTTTCCGCAAAAAGCATTAAATCCATTAACATCCTTACTACTACCGCTTATTTAGCGACATTGTAACCCCACTTTGTCTGAGTTACAACAGTAACATGATAATAAAAACCAATAACTTGTCAACACTATTTTATACGTAATTATTAATAAATTGTTTATTTATAATTCCGGTTAATCTTCTATTAATTTCATTAACTTTCCCACTGCGCCCCCGAATTTCGTGGTCGCAGTGCGATTATATCTAAATTCTAACGTTGTTACAAGAGGCGGTTACAGCCAAAGCTGTCAGAACTACCGCGGCCGACAAAATCAATATTTTATCCCGCCAATCCGGGAAACTACAATTTTATAAATACAAACAATAATTGCTGTCTCCGTAAAAATCCCAGATTAAATCAGGACTCATTCAAGTCTTCCGCAGAAAAGACCGGCTTAAAAAAACAAACCCTTCCACTTTTAAAAGAGCAAACACACTACCCACAAAACTTACTCAAGGCTGCCCCCATAACAGGGACAGCCTTGAGATTAAACTTAACTTAACTTTTTTTTACTTTTTTCGCCTTATGGCAATTAGACCAAGAGTGAGCAATGCAATCGTAGCTGGTTCTGGTATCAAAGCGATATCATTACCAGTACCGCGCTCGCCAAGACCACCATTAGCCTCCGCGTTGTACGTGTAACTCAGTGTGTAGCCGGCAAGTGCAGGAGATAGCGTGATACTATCAAATACACCGTCTACAGCACTTTCGCCTGTGTTCTGGACAAGGACAATATCAACTGCTGACGGGCAATTTTTAGTTGAATTGACAACTAATTTTGTCAAACATACTGAAATCTTATCGAGTGTGGTATCAACAACTGTAATTTTGGATACCGTGCCGGCGGATGTAAGATTATATTCGAGAGTACCGTCACCACCAGTGATAGCTGTCTCCGGAGCGTTGCTCATCTGTGAACCGATTAACAGGTGATTCATATTAATTGTGGCAGTATCGCCGACAATCCTGAATTTGGCTACACCTGCATTACCTGCCGTATCGACAAATGATGCTATACTGATCCTGCCATCAGGTGCTCCTGGTGTCCTAGCCTGAAGGGTTCCGCCGCTAATCTCATAGGTGCCATAGGTGTTAAAGCCGATAGCATTCTTACTGCGGGCAACTACAAGGTCATTGACGGTCAGAGTTCCACCTGACTGATAAACTTCAGCGCACTGGTCGGCTGAACCGCTAGCGCCTGCCCGGAATTCGCCCATACCAAACTGCGTTGAACCAGCTTCACCGGTTTCTTTAATTCTGACTATTACCGGATTGGTTAAGACACCGGTCTGCAACGTAAGTCTCTGGATGTAATCGTATGCCGTGCCGCTAATTCCGTCGATTATGGCAACACTGCCCTGCCGATTAATCTTGATTTCATCGCCTGAGCTTGTTGTCGGAAGAGGAGGAACAGGATAAGGCGTTACAACCTTCCAATTTGCTGCGACTTCCCAATTGCCAACTGTGTTGTCGGCATTACCCCAGCTACAAAGAGTGGCTGCGAATGTGCTCGTGGCCATAAGACCTACTAAAAGTAAACATAAAACTTTTAACTTCATCTTCATCTCTCCTTAAAACCAAACAAGAACTTCTTCATTTTAAACGAACGATATATTTGTAACCGTCATAAAAGGCATCATTCCGCCGGGTTACGCGCCCGACGTTCAAATACCCTTTTTTCCTAAAGTTACTATTCTGACACGCCCCTATTATCCTATAAAATTAAATGCCAAACAAGGCTATATTGCGCATAAATAAAATCTGTTTTGCGCAAAGGTTCTTACGACATAAAAATATAAATTTTTTATTATAATCAGGATAAATTAGCACTGCAATACTGACGTCTTATAAAATACGTCGTAAATCAATAAAAAACAATACGTTGTATAAAATAGCATATCCGACTTTAACGAGTTTGCATATTTTACCTCCGATATGGATTAAACGGCGTCTGTGAAAGTCTGCTGGAAGAAATATACCGGAGTAATATTCGGACAAAAAGGCTTTACTGACTTTCACCCATTTCACAAGTTATTGTGACAAACTTTAAACAGCCCACAGTAAAACAGAATCTTATACAAGCTACTTCTTCTTCGTATTTTCTTTGCTTTCGCTCTGAGTTTTTTGTTTTTCGGTCAAGACAAGTTTAAGGTTGTTCTTTGCGGCAGTGTAATGAGGGTCAATTCGAATGGCCTCGTTAAAATGCGCAATGGCGTCGTCAAATTTTCCCTGCTGAAAAAGCACTACCCCAAAATCGCTATGAGCAATAATATTTTGAGGCTGAATGAGCAGGATTTTTTCATACTCTTTTTCCGCTTGTTCGAATTTACCGCTGCCGGTCAAAGCAAATCCAAAAACTGATATGTTTAATCTGTATATTTTTCATTTTTAAAATATTTTACTCGATATAAGGTTTGCCGGCTTTAAATAAATCCAGCCGATTTTTAATTTGCTCTTTGACAGCATCCTGCTCGGGAGATTGGCATAATCCCAAAGCCTTTTGAGCT
>JBAVNP010000004.1:0-5067 GCA_049691175.1 Sedimentisphaerales bacterium | reverse complement strand
GTTCTTGTCTTTTAAGTTTTAAAGCCTCGCTAAGTTCGCTTTGCTGTTTGAGCATTTGTTCGACCTGTTCGTGGAGGGCGATGCTCTGATTGCCGGTTGTTTCTTTTTGGACGAAAAGCTCTGCAATTTCAGCCTCGATATTTTGTATATCTTTTTGCGACTGCTCAATTTGTTCGCTGCACGCCGTAATGTTATTTTGTGCCGAAACAAAAGCGGCCTTGCCGTTCTGAATCTGGTTTTCAAGACTGACAATCTGCTGTGCCGTTGCTTTTTTCTGTTCCTGCCCCTGGCCCAGCGCCACTTTCAGTTCCGTAAGTTCGCCGACGCTTGTCTCGAGCAATTGTTTCTTTTCCGCCAGCGTTTTTTCCAGTTGTTCGATTCTTTCGCTTCGCTGGGCGTTGACGGCTTCGAGTTCCTGCAATTGCTGTTTTGAGGCGTATTCCTTTTGAACGGTCTCGGAAATCTGTTTTTCGAGCTGCTGAATTTCGCCTGCAAGAATAGGCTGCTCGTCGGTAAGGCGATTGATATTCTGTTCTACGACATTCAGGTCGGTTGTGGTATTTGTTTTTTCGGTATTGGCTTCATATACGCTTGTCCTGAAATCCTTGCAGAGTCTTTCCAGATGTTCATTCTCTCTCGTGTCGCTGTCTAATTTTTCTTCGAGCCGTTTTATATTTGCCGATACATCGTCGAGTTCCTGTTTCAGCTGGACGAGTCTGCTCTTGCGAGAAATAAGGCCCAGCGCTTTTCCTATAGGCCCTGCCGAAATACTGCCGTCGTAGTTAAGTATCTCTCCTGCCGTGGTAACAAAGCTGTACCCTTGCGCACAGAAATGTCCCAGTTCGAGCGCCTTTTCGATTGATTCGACTATGATTATTTTCCCCAGCAGGTTCCACGCCAGCGGCGCGTATTGTGAATCGAAGCTTACAAATTCGACTGCCCTGTTTAGATTTTCAAAATTATTCCCGTCAGCGAAAGGCCCCGTCCTGTCTGTGCAGATGAATTTTACTCTGCCTTGCGATTGGCTCAGAAGTTCTTTATCATTTACCAGCGAATTGGTATCGCTGACGATTACCGCGTCCGTTTTGCCTTCGAGCGCCGCTTCGATAGCGGTGGCGTATTCTGGTTGTGCTCTGATTACATCGGCGACGATGCCCCTGATATACGGCTTGTGAAGATTTAGTATTTCCCGCACAGCCTTATCGATACCCTGTTGTTTGTCTTCCATATCGGTAAGGACAGCCGTTTCGCTCTGCACCGCGCTTCTTTGCTCCCTCGCTCTTGCGAGCTGTTCATTTGTTTGAGCGGCGTCTTCGCTGATGGCTTTTATCTGTTCTCGTTTGTTATCGAGTTCGGCCTGCAGTTCTGAAATAACCTTATTTATATCGTCGAGTCTGGCCTGGTTTTGTGCCCGCAGGCCGAGCAGTTGTTCTAACTGTTGTTTGCTTTGCGATGCCTTGCCGCTCAGCCGGTCTTTTTGCCCGTGAAGATTATTGCGGTAAACCGTTGTGCTCTGAATCTCGTTATGAAGTTGTGCGGTATGTCTTACGATATCTATAATGCCGCTCTTTTCGTCTTCCAGTTCGGTTTCAACTTCCCCGCAGCTGATATTGACATTTCGGATATCCTGCTGGACTTTTTCAAGCCGCTCCTGTTTTTCTGCGATTATTTTTTCTATTTTTTCAGCATCGCTCTGGCATTGTTTAATCTGTTTTTCAAATTCCGCCAGCATCTCAGCCAGTTTTTGGCTCTGCTGCTGTTCGGCGTTGCTTCGGTTTTGCAGTTCTTCGGTCCTTTTATGCAGAAATTCTATCCGCTGCTGCTGTTGTTCGATTTTGCTTGTTATCGCCACGAGCGTATTATCGCAGCGGTTGATTTCATTTTCTTTTTCGATAATTTCAGCGGCTAATCTGCTTAGTTTCGCGTCCTTCTCAGCGACTTCCGCCGCGACCGTTGCGAACTGGTTTTGTAAACCGCTTAAATTCTTGTTTTTCTCGTCCGATTCTGTTTTTAGCTGGTGGTATTGAGCCAGTGAGTAGTTGACGCGAAGTTCTTTCAGTCTTTGGCTGTATTGCAGGTAGCTTCTTGCTTTTCCCGCCTGTAGTTTTATGCTTCGCAGTTGTTTTTGCACTTCGCCTACAATATCAGCTAATCTCAGCAGATTTTGTTCTGTTCTTTCGAGTTTCCGCAGCGTCTCTTTTTTCTGTGCCTTGTATTTGCTTATCCCCGCCGCTTCTTCGAATATTATTCTCCTGTCCACATTCGACGCCGTCAGCAGTTGTGCAATCATTCCCTGCTCTATAATACTATAAGCGCGGACGCCGACGCCGGTGTCCATAAATAATTCGCGGATGTCCCTCATTCGGCAGGCCTTGTTGTTAATCAGATATTCGCTTTCCCCGCTCCGATATAACCTCCGCGTTATGACAAGCTCATCCTGGCCCGTCGTCAGCGTCGAAGCCTGCGAAAAATATAAACTGACTTCCGCCATTCCCATCGGCTTTCTCGCTGCCGAGCCGCTGAATATCACATCAGCCATCATTCCAGAACGCAAACTCTTCGTGCTCTGCTCGCCTAACACCCATTTGAGCGCATCAACCACATTGCTCTTGCCGCAGCCGTTGGGGCCGACAATTGCGGTTATCTGCTGATTAAAACTGAAATCCGTTTTGTCCGCGAAACTCTTAAAGCCGTCCAAAACAATTTTTTCAAGCCTCAATGCCGGCCTCCAGTTTAATTAGTCGCTCGTCGCTCGAAACCCGATGATGGGCGTAAGTCATTATTTTATAGATAGTCGTAAGTCAGTACTTAAATAGTTGTAAGTCATTTATTGACAAGTAGATATAATAACTTAAAACTTAAAACTTAAAACTGAAAACTATATGTGTTATCGGTCTTTTACCTTAAAAAACTTGATTTCAGGGGTAAAATACCACATTTTTTGGCAAGTTTGCAAGTTAAAATAGGAAGATAGCGCAAAATAGTTTTGAATTCTTAGTTCTTAGTTTTGAGTTAAGGAATCCGCCAAAGGCGGGTAAATTACACGGTTTTTAGGGTAAAAATCGATACTTGATAACTATCAAGCAAAGGTGAGGAGAGATTGAGGAATTAAAATTGAAGATTAGAGATTTCAGGAAAAAAGCCGCTTAAAAGCGGCTAAACGCTGATTATTCCCGCCTGCGCGGGAATACGCGGATTCTTTCGACTCGGTTATTGGGAACTCGGTTGTCGGAAACTCGGTTATGGGCGGGCAAGTTTTTTAAGCGGACTAATTCCATTGAGTTTGGAAAGAAAAAGGGTATAATTAGTTATGCTACACGGATGAGCATCTGAGGAAAAATCTTAAAACAAACTTCTAAATATATAATTAAATTTACATATTAATGAGGAAATTATGGTCAAAGATATGGATAAAGAGTCTAAACGTTCTTATATGAGTCAGGGCGAGTTCCCTCGAGTATCATTAGAAAAGGCGTTAGCCATAGCTGTTGCATTGTGGGAAAATTTTGCAGGGAAGTCAGGTGCCCCCCATGAGATCGCCTTGGCATTAGAACTTAGTCCGACAAGCGGTGGTTGGAGAAGTCTTTGTGGGTCCTCAATCGCATATGGCCTTACGGAAGGTGGTTATAATGCGTCTGAAATTACTCTTACTGATTTGGGAAGGCGGATAGTTGCCCCTACTAATGAAGGCGATGATTTTGCAGCGAAAGTAGAGGCACTTATGCATCCCAAAGTAATGCGTGAATTTTACGAAAAATATAACAAAGCTAAGTTTCCTAAAGATAATATTGCTGAAAACGTAATTATTGGTCTTGGGATCCCCAAAGAAAGAGCCAAAATAAGCATAGATATAATTCGAGAAAATGGGTTATATACGGGAATATTAAAAGATATTAAAACAGGGTTATTCCTTGCATTAGGTTCCCCCTCACCTGTCGCAGTCAGTAAAGATGCTGAAGATGCAGATATGGATAGCAAATCCTCTACATCTGAAGAAGAAATTGCAAAAAAAGTAGCAGCAATGCATACTTCTTTACCGCCTGATAAAAAAATAGAAATAAGTAGCAAAGTATTTATCAGTCATGGTAAAAACAAAAAGATTGTAGATCAGTTAAAAGAAATATTAATGTTTGGAAAGTTCGAACCTGTTGTATCTGTAGAACAAGAAACTACTTCTATACCAGTTCCTGATAAAGTGTTCGATGATATGCGAAAATGCTTCGCTGCAGTTATACATGTTAGCAGCGAAGGCGAGTTGTTAGACCCTGAAGGCAACAAACATGCTAAGATTAATGAAAATGTGCTGATCGAAATTGGTGCAGCCATGGCGCTATACGGGAAAAATTTTGTGTTGCTTGTTCAGAAAGGTGTAAAATTACCGTCAAATCTCCAAGGACTATATAGGTCAGAATATGAAGGTGAAAATTTAGATTACGATGCTACGATGAAACTATTGAGAACTTTCAACCAATTCAAATAATAATTACTTAATCCTTTCTATAATATGTATATTATATGCATATTTTTTTTATGCCTCCGGCATGGGTCAGTCAGAGGCTTGCTGTCGCCGAGGGCGAAATGTCAATTTTGGATCATTCCATTTTGGATTTTAGATTTTACCCCAGAGAGATAATTTCACATCTCACGGGGTCAACCAAATTTATTGTCCAATTCTAATTTGGGCAGGGGATAAAGAATTAGTTTTGAGTTCTTAGTGTTGAGTTCTGAGTTAGAAAATCCGCAAAATCAGTGACTCGGCGGGAAACCATGAAAAATACGGCAAAGCCGTTCCTAATAACTAACGACTATCAACTAAAAACTAACGACTTGCTATGTCCACATAAGCAAAAATGCGCAACAAAAAAGTTGCGCGCTTTAAAAAAATAAAAAAATTTATCTCCCTATTTAACAAACACTTACGAATTGCAGACAAAATTTTCTTGATCAAATTTCGACAAAAACGCGCAACTTCTGTTCTATATATAGTGGGACGATGTTGCCGGAGGCAACAGAAAATAGAACTCAGAATACAGAACTCAGTAGACAGAATAAGGAGTCCGCTAAAAG
>JBAVNP010000003.1:0-2750 GCA_049691175.1 Sedimentisphaerales bacterium | reverse complement strand
GGCCAAGCCTGGCAGGAGTGCCGATACAAGGAGCGACTGTTTATTGGAAAAAGAGATGCCGTGGAATATGAAACCGGCAACCCATAGCGAAAGCGCCGTGATTCCCCAATGAGCAAGAAATTCAATTATGTTGTTCGTCATTGGTCTGCTTTGCTCTTTACATCGGTCTATGATTTAAAGATGTATGGGGTACATCTCTCGGCGCCGGGCGGAACTTCGAGTCCTGCAATACTCTTCCCTGAGGACGCCATTGGCAAAATAATTTATATTGCCGCAAAGCGGACGGTGGTTAAGGGCAGCTCACAACACTTTGGAGACGGTCACCGCGCTTGCTGCGAGAGCCGGTTTTCGGCCTTTGCTGCCATTTCGGCTATCTAAATATTGCTTCCGCTTTTGGACACACAGCAGAAGTTCAAATCGCTTCGGGTGTGACAATCCGGTATAGAGGTGTGAATGCCACAAATCGGCTTTGCTCACGACTATGCGTAATGTATGACCGACTTAGCGGCTGATAAATTTCTAATGGATGAGGTAAGGAATTGCTGCTAGATTGCGGGGAATGTATTTAAACCCCCCGTGTTACTTGAAAGAGGGGATAGAGCACTCAATTCCGCTGAACTAATTTCGATTTCCATAAATTCTTGTGAAAACCGAGTAAATCAACTGATTTATTAAAGAAAGTTTAAATATTTTTATGAATGGTCAACTAATTCCTACTCAAGAAGATAGATTTGAACGTTTTCAAATTCTTTCTTTAGATGGCGGTGGAATAAAAGGGATTTTCTCTGCAGCAGTACTAGCTGCAATTGAGGAAGACTTAAATATTACTATTACTGATCACTTTGATTTGATTGCCGGTACTTCCACTGGCGGAATAATTTCTATCGGACTTGGGCTTGGGCTAAGTCCACGCGAAATCGTGGAGTTCTATGTTAGCGAGGGGCCAAAAATATTTCCCGAATGGTGCGGCCTTAAATCGATTCAGCATTGGTTATGGAGAAAATATTCATCAGTATCGCTGGAAATAGCACTGAAAAAATGCTTTGACGGAAAGAAACTTGGAGATAGTACTAAACGACTTGTAATCCCATCATATAACCTTGGTGAAGACGATGTTTATATATTTCGAACTCCGCATCATGCAAGGCTTCGCCGAGATTACAAAGTGTCGGCATGGAAAGTTGCAAAAGCAACAAGCGTAGCTCCAACCTTTTTTCCTTGCAGTCGTGATATTGATAATCTTCGCTTAATAGACGGTGGGGTTTGGGCAAATAATCCCACACTTGTTGCTATAGTTGAGGCATATGGAACGTTAAACGTGCCTCTACCTGCAATCCACGTATTAAGCATAGGCACATCAGATTCGGTTGCACATCGAAAAGAACGCCTCAACAAAGGAGGAATTATTGCTTGGGGAAGAGAAAATGCGGCTGTTGATGTGATTATGCGTGGGCAGAGCATTGGCGTAAATAATCAAGCTATGTTCCTGCTAGGAAAAGATCATATAGAACGGCTTAATCCAAAGGTTGCACAAGATGAATTTTCTTTGGACGGTATCAATAAAGCAGATGATCTAATTGCAAAAGCTGCACATCATAGCCGTGTGTTTATGCCCACATTTCAGGCAAGATTTATGAATCATCGAGCAACAAAATTCACACCACTTTATATGCCTAAAGAGTAAGCCATGCCAATAAACGAACGTGCCAATTTATCAGCCATCTTGCAGAAAATTTCAGATAATCTGGACATACCTGACTACGCTTATGAAGATGCTACTCTCAAATACGAAGATGTTGGCGAGCATCTAGCTTCGGAGGAATCAGAGTTATATTCGTACAAGCCAGAAGTATATGTCCAAGGTTCATTTCGACTGGGAACTATGGTGCAGCCATATGGACGTAATGATGAATACGACATCGATCTAGTTTGCCAACTAAATATAAAAAAAGAATCAGTCACACAGAGCGAGCTTAAATCCAGGGTTGGAAACAGACTTAAAGTACGTCATGACCTGGCGGCAATTCTCAAGGCTTCACGTCGATGCTGGATATTGGACTACCAAGAAAAAAGCGGAATGCCAGCATTTCATATGGATGTACTTCCCTCTATTCATAACGAAGAACAGCCCCCTACTGGTATTTTGCTAACTGACACTGAGTTAACGAGATGGCAAAAAAGTAACCCGATAGCTTATGCAGAGTGGTTCAAGAAAAAGATGGAAGTTGTCTTTCGGTTAAGAAAAATGGCCTTGGCTGAATCATTACAAGCTTCTGTTGAAGATGTTCCTGATTGGAGGGTTAAAACGCCCCTGCAGAGATGTGTTCAAATTTTGAAAAGGCATAGGGATATACATTTCGAAAATGATGCAGACAACAAGCCCGTTTCAATTATTCTAACTACGTTAGCAGCACACGCATATAAGAATGAGGATGATATTTTCGAGGCTTTGATAGGCATCACGAGAAGAATGCCATCTTATATTGAAAACCGAAATGGTATTTGGTGGGTTGAGAACCCAGTCGAAAATGGTGAAAACTTTGCAGATAAGTGGAACGAATATCCAAAAAGGCGCGATTCATTTTTGAAATGGTTGAGTAAAGTTGAGGCAGATTTTAAGGGCTTATCGTATGCCAAAACAACTATTGATGGTCTATCCCAGCTTGAAAAATCTATCGGGCAGCAAATAATAGAAAAAACGGCATCCGATCTTGGCGTCAGACGTGCCAACCTATTGCCTGCTGTTAACC
>JBAVNP010000002.1:0-1713 GCA_049691175.1 Sedimentisphaerales bacterium | reverse complement strand
ATTTTTTTTTATAGGAAGGATAAGAACATCATATCCCTTTGATAAAAGTTAGATATATCGTCTAAATTTGAACTAAAAGAATACGTTTTTCGCGGTATTTGAAAATCGCCGTTAGTCGGATGGTTTTTGCGAAGGCTGATTGGTTTCTTACTCAATCGGATTTATCAGTCTGCCGATGAATAATATGCTTCCTGAACGATTATCCTTAATTAAAAATATAAACGGATGGTCGGTTCGGAAAAAAACAAAATCTCTCCTGCTGAAAAATCTGATTTTCCTGGATCAATAATAAACAAGGTCTGATTATTAAATACATAGTTTACTTGCCTATACGTTGTATATTTTGAGAATCAATTTGATTTAAAACCTCCTGTGCTTTTTCCTTGTTGGGAGTATATATTCTCAAAAAACGCTCCTTTTGGTAATCAGGCATATCAGGTTTTGGCTCAAGCAGGGATATTAACGATTGGCAGCCATTTTTTGCCTTGTTTATATGTTCATCAATAATGTCCTGCGGGCCATTTACGGCTTTAATCGTTTTTGCAGCCAACAAGTGACATTGAATAACAGGCATATTGTCCAGTTCGTATTTCTGGAATATATCGTTGCAGGCACTTACGAATTCCTGATATTCAACTGAATTAAAATCATTTACTTTTCCGGCTAATAGCTCCGTCTTGAGATATTTTACCGACAGCGTTTCCTTATGATTTGGATTTGAAGTCAACCATAAATCTGCGTATTTAACAGCGTTTACGATATCATCCGATTTGTAACACAACTTGAACATATTTAATATTGCCCAGTCTCTGCACTCTTTCGGTATGTTCGGATCGTATATCGTCTCAAGACAGGCATCTTTGCTGTATTTGCTATTTTGAGCGGTTTTGGATTGCTCAGGGGTCAGTCTAAACCATCGCACTCTTGCATCAAGGTTCAAAATCTCTATGGATGAAAATTGTGCATCTCTGTTTATAGTGGGCTTGAGACTATATTCATCAAAATACTTTTTCATAAATGGCATAGTATCACTCAAAGAACCATACATTAGTAAAGTATCTTCGAGGCCGACCTCGTCTATCAGGTCGGAATAGTCCATAGCATCAATCAAGTTTTTGAACAATAATGGCTGTTTCCCACCGGCTTGTTCTGCGGCAGCTTGTGAATACAATGATTTAACCAATGCTATGCCGTCTTTGTCCTGACTAAGAACAAGACCCGTTGCTGCTCTGCCTTGGATAAAAGCAATTATCTCTTCTTTACCGCCACCCATGGAGTCAGGATAAGGGAAGTTCTCTGTGTATAATTTTTTCACATTTTTCTCGTCCAGCATCTCTTTTAAGAAGCTAACCGCTTCAGGTCCTCCGACTATACCCAAGCATTCCAGCATATATGCTTTTTGTGAAATTATACAACTCTCAAGATATTTTCGGCTGTTATTTTTCAATAATTTTTTATTTTCCAGTATATCCGAGTCGTTTCCTTTAAAATAAGTAATAATTGTGTCAACTGCCCTTTTATCGCTTTTTTCACTTAAATATGCTATCGTCTGGATACACTTGAGCAGTCCCAAATTTGGCCTGGATTCTTTCATAATGGCATATATGTCGTCAAGGTCGGTCTTACTGACGTTTTTTTTGACATCTGCGACGGAGGCAAATCCGCCGCCTCTTTTGAGAGAATTAATAAATATTTTTTTGTTCTGCTCTTCCG
>JBAVNP010000001.1:0-5420 GCA_049691175.1 Sedimentisphaerales bacterium | reverse complement strand
CCCGAGTGTTGCTCCTTGGCTTGCTACAGGGAACTGAAAATGCAAGCAAAAAACCGCTATTCCCCTGTTACTGATAACTGATAACCGATAACCATTAACCTGCCTTTGGCAGGTTAATGGTTACTGTTGTGCCTTTTTCGGGCTGGCTTTCTATTTTCAGAGTGCATCCGTTATTCTTCAGGAAACTATCGGCAAGCGACAGCCCCATACCCCTCTGTCTGCCGGCGGGTTTGTCGGAGTAAAACGGCTGGGCAGCTTTTTGAAGGGTTTCGTTGCTCATACCGCAGCCGGAATCCTTGATGCGGATTTCAACCAAACCACTCTGCTCTTTGCCGGCAATTTGCACCGGCCCGTTGCCGCTTTCATAAGACTCAAGTGCGTTATAAATTATCTGGGCGATTGCCTCGGCGACCTGTTCGGCATCAATTTCGACATCGCTTAGTGATTCGATGTTTTCAAGATGAATGTCAAGCGGCTCTGAAAGATAACGTGCATTTACCTTTTCAAGAGCATTGTTAATGACAATGAACGGTGAAACTGTTCTAATCTGCGGCGGGGCGGGTCTGGCGTAGTTCATAAGCTGGCCGACGATTTCGTGTGCTTCCTTGGCCTTTTCGGAGATTTGGTTCAGGATAAGTTTTTTTGTTTCATCAGTTTCGCTTTGGCCAAGCAGTTGAGCTCTGCCGGATATTACCGCAAGCGGATTATTCAATTCGTGTGCGGCGCCGCTGGCGAGTTCCGCCGCCGTTTCCGCAAGGGCATTATTTTTTGATGGAGCCTGCTGAACAGTGGGCACCTGCGATTGGGGTTGAGTTATGTTATCTATCGCTAACTGAATAATTGATTCCTCATATTCGTTTCTGTAAACAAAAGAAAATATTTTAGCGATAAAATCGGCAATTTGTCCAAGCTGTTTATTGTCAAACAGTGAACCTGTAAATATTATACCGCCTATAGTCTGTTCGGCGATTTCGATGGGAATAAACGAAGTTTTTGCATTATCAAATTCTATCCCTGTATGCTTAAGGAGCCACGGCTGCGGGTTATCGATGGAAGCCCCTTCGGGAACTTCTATCAGTGTTGTGGTTAGCCCTGCCTGTCCTGAGCCTTGTCGAAGGGCCATCACTATGGCAGGGTTTGGCTGCTGCGGCAGGGCGGCAAAAACACAAACATCGCTGGCTGAAAAAATTTCGGCAATTATCTTTGCCGAAACAGATGCAATATCAACAATCTGCATCGGCTGATTTATGTAATTGATAAATTTCCGGACAAAAGCCGTAAAACCATCTTCCGCGTAAGGCTGTGCAGTAAGTTGATTTAAATATATCTGTTTTATCGTTTCGGAGTAAAACTGCCGGGGATTTTCATTTTCAAGGCCGAGCGTCTCATTGATTTGTCCCGCAAAAATTTTTGTTTTTTCTTTTATTTCGTTTATATCCGAATCTGTAAGAGACAGCCGCTGCAAAAGGTTTTGAAAGTCATTTTGATAATCCAAATCGCAGAGCATATCCGCAAGCCGGACAATCGAAATGATTTTGCCGTAAGGCAGTTTATCTGTTAAAGCGTTGGCAGGGGTCTTATATAACCATGCGGTATCAGCGGTCCAATCGCCGAATTGCCATTTCTGCAGAAGCAGCCGCGACAAAACATTGTCTGTAATGCCGAGATGTTCTTTTTCAAGACTCAGGAGGGAAATTTTTCGCTCTTTTGATTCCTGCCAGAGCATCAAAAGGCTTTTGGTAAATAATTGCGCAAGAGCAAACAAACCGGCATCCGCGAAAAGAGCGGCGGCAAACGCTTCGGATGTTCCGGAAAGGCCGGTTTTTTCCGCGATAAGTTTTGCGGCAAAAGTTCTTATGCTGCTGCGGCGGATAAAAGCATTTGTCAGGGACAAAATATCCGAATCCTGAATATCATAAACTTTCAGGGTAAGTATCATTCTGAGAAGGTCTGCCTTTGATAGTTGCTTGAGTAATATTGCGAAGTCGAGATTTTTAAAATTTACGGATATATTTTTTTGTTTGCAGAGGTTGATTACAGCAAGGGCGACAGCGGGATCGGATGCGAGGCAAAGCGAGGCGTTATCATACGAGCCGGCCGATAAATATTCGGCGCATTTTACGGCACAGAGGGGATGTGCGGATAAGCAATCCAACTCGTACACAGACAGTTTTATTCTCTGTGCAGAGATATTTGACGTGTTCTGCGTCATTAACCGTGCTTCTTCCTCCGGTTATAAGTTAAAGTGCAAGCACAGCGGCGATTTTTTCAATTAGCTCGGTAATGCTGAAAGGCTTTTTCATAAACGCTTCCGCGCCGGATTTGAGCAAATCGTCTATCTCGACCTGATTTATTACACCGCTGATTATTATTATTTTTGTATTTACGAATTCAGGATTTTCCCTGATTGTTTTACACACGATATTGCCATTGACGTCAGGCAGCATATAGTCCAGCAGGATAATATCCGGCCGGAACTTCTGCGTCATAATCCCGGCGTCATAGCCTGTCGATGCCGTCTTGACCTCGAATCTCCCGTCACGGTTGAGGACATCGGTCATCATTTCCACAATCTCGGCGTCATCATCCACGATGAGCAGACGTTTCCTGCCCGATTGCAGGTTCTGCATCGGGATACTATTGTCCTTCATAAACTTTAGCAGGCTGTCTCGCGGAATTTTGCGAAACTTCGAACCCGGAATCCGGAATCCGCGAAGTCTGCCGGAATCAAAACATCTAATAATAGTTTGTTGTGAGAGGTTGCACACGTCTGCAGCCTCACCGGTTGTATAAAGCTCTTTTGCTGTATCCATACTTTGGTTCCTCATCTGAATATCCATATTCTATTTATATCCTAATTTGCCTTATCTGCCTAATTTAACTATCGGACTATCACTTTGTCAAGGTTTAAAAAATTTGGCAAAAATATATTAAAAATGCTGATTTTATCGCTACTGATATATCCGGAGCTATATTGTCCTATTTATTAGTGCCTTTCATTTATGGTTTTTATTACTGCTTCACGGATAGGCAGTTAGGCATCTTAAAGGCGGGCACAGCAAAAAAGTTGAGAAATCCGCGATGGTCAGTTAGACTCTTAACCATTGAAATGTTTTGCAAATGCTGCAAATAATTTTTTAAGGCGGTCTTCTTGTGAAGAGAACAGGATGCTTGTTAGTTTTTGTTTTGCCTTTGATATTCGCTGCGGGCTGTATCGACGGACAGGCAGCGCTGAGTATAAATAAAGACGGCAGCGGTAAAGTAGCTTATGAAGGTATTTTTGACTGGCCCGGCTACTGTGCGGCAATGGGACTGGATTGCAGGACAGCGGAAAAATTTTTCTTCGCAGAGCTGGAAAAGATGCTGACCGACGAGGAATTTGAAACCTGGAATAATGTGTCCTGGAAACTGCTCGGTGACGGCAGATATTATTTCAAAGGCACTGCGTATTTCAAAGATATAAATAAAACAGATTTCCTTATTGGTTCGGTTAAAAGCAAATTAAAAATATTCCTGTCTTTTGAGCGAGCCGACGAGCCGGTGCTCGAACTGAAATATTCGGCAGATGATAAAACAGCGAAAAATCAGCGGACAGAACCGCTGCCGGCGGCCCTTTTGGAAACATTCAGAGTAAATATTGTCATTTCTTCGTTCGCCGATATTAAAGAGGCCGAGAATTTTGAGCAGCTTGATTTGCGAACCGCTATGTTTGCCCTTGTCGGCGGGGATTTGCTCGGTGCCGGGAGGCCAGACCGTTTCGGCGAATACTTTAAAAGCAAAGGAGTAATAAAACTTGTTCTCGCATCGGCTGGAAAAAATTTGTTCAATTATCAATCCGAGGTTCAACGCTCACGAAACGCGTTTGAAAAAACATTGAAGGACATTCAGGCCTCTCAAGCAGCCCAAAATGCCGATGATTGGCTCAACAGGGACAATCAGGCTGCCGAAAGTAATAATGTTTCCGGTATTCATAAAACTATTGCAGCCGAACCCGCCCCGAAAAACGATTTTAATACCCAAATACGGCAGGGACTGGCGGCTGAATCACAAGGCGATTTCAACGAAGCCCTGAAGATTTACAAAAATATTGCCAATGATGCCAACGCGGATGAAAAATACAAAGCCGCGGCGAGTTTCCAGACCGGCGTTTGCCTGCTCAAGATGGGTGATAGGGAAAAAGCCGAGGCGCAATTCGAGTATGTCATAAATAAATTCCCTTTGCAGCGGGCGCCCGCGATGAAGTCCGTGAAAATGCTTCGGAATATCCGCGCAGCAGAAGGCGGCCAGAGAACACGGCCGCAGAAATCCAAACGGCCTCCGTTTGTTGTCGGCACTTTTCCTGAACTTTATTCTCAGGATGTGGACCCTAATATCAGAACGATTAAAATTGTCTTCAGCGAGCCGATGAAAAAGGCGGACTGGTTATATTCTTCATTTAAGCCTGTGGCCAGCTTGCCTGCCCAGCCGCTATTGCCGAAATCGGCCGGCCTGCCATCTTTTGACCCCTGCGGCCTTGAATGGACGCTGCCGGTAAAACTTGCGCCCGGCAAAATATACGCAATTTCCGTAAATTACGGCAACATTGAAGGGAATATGAAGGGTATTGCAGGCTTTTGCAGCGTTTCAGGACTAAGAGGTGAGAATTTCGTCCTTGTTTTCGCAACTGTTAATGAAGATGATGAGCCGACACCGATAGATGATGAAATTATTAAAGAATGTGATAAAATAAATTTTCCGCAGGGCGGCAGTTCTGAACCCCCTGATAAATCAGGGGGCTAAATTCCCTTCATTTCCCGCAAATCGCTTTTTAGCAAAATGCTTTTAAATGGTTCTTTCTTGAATATTGGAAAATTAAGCGGTGCGTATTCTTCATCGCCGTTTAGGATAACGAATTTATCTCTTGCCATCGCTGATAGGATAAGTCCGTTTCTCGTTAATGGGCTGCGAAAGCTGTCCATTTTAATTCCGTTCGAATATCTGGCGTAATAAACCGGCTTGTTTTTCTTTGTTTTTGTTCTTTTTATACTGACGCCTATGAAGCCTGTTGAATTTTTCAGGACACGGTTAAGCAAATTCTGCCGGTGGTTAACGATTCGCAAATTGCTTCTGCGGTTGTCTAAAGGGTTTCTGTTTTTATGGTCAACTACCTGCCCTTTTTTTGGTTTAAGGATAACTCTTGCAAGAGTGGCTGTTTTCATTGTTTTTCTGTTTCGCAGCTTTACTCGTCCTGTCTCGGTGATTAAAAGTGTGGAATTAAGGATTTTAGGATTGTAGAAATCCTCTCTGTCTAAAAGAACCTCTCGTCCCGCCGCTTTTCTTATTAAATAGTCGTGCTGTTGCTTCTCTATTCTCATTCGAATTTTTCTACTGTCTACTGAGTTCTGTATTCTGAGTTCTATTTTCTGTTGCCTCCGGCAACA